>JAYUXI010000252.1:0-4356 GCA_043753085.1 Myxococcales bacterium
CCTTGAACCAAAGCCGCGGTGATGCCGACCGCCGCCAGCACCATGCCGGTGCCACGCTGGGTCATGCCGAACAGATCCTTGGTGAAGAAGCGGAAGGTCTGGTCGAGGATGGTGAACGACGCGATGGTGATGAAGTTGACGAGCACCGCGCGTCCCAGCGAGGGCCGCGTGAGCACCCTGCGCGTGGCCTCCAGGTCGAGCGGCGTGAGCCGGCGTTTGCTCTTCGAGCGCAATTCCACCGGCAGCGACTCGCGGAGGCCGAACAGGGTCCAGACGAAGTTGATCACGCCGAGCGTTCCGGCGACCAGGCATGGCAGCACGCCAGTGCGCCCGTTGACGGTGATCTCCGAGAGCAAGCCGCCGAGCGCCGGGCCCAGGATGAAACCGAGCCCGAAGGCCACGCCGAACAGCCCCATGCCCTTGGCGCGGTCTTCGGGCTTGGTCACGTCGGCGATGTAGGCGCTGGCGGTACCGAGGTTGGCGGTGGCCACGCCGCTGAAGATGCGCGCCGCGAACAGCCACGCCACGCTGTGCCCGAACGCGAGCCCGCCGGCGAGCCCGTACATGCCGAGGCCGCTGGCCAGCACCGACCACACCAGCACGGGCCTGCGCCCGATGCGATCGGAGAGGCGCCCCCACACCGGCACGAACAGAAACTGCATGAGCGAGTACGCCGCCGCGAGCAGCGCGCCGACGAGCTCGGTGGTGTGGAACGTATCGCGCGCTTCTTCCGCGAGAAACGGCAGCACGAGCCCGAAGCCGAGCAGATCCAGGAACACGGTGAGGAAGATCGCGCCGAGCCCGGCCTTGCGCTCGCTCAAGAGATCGCCCCCAGCGTGGCGTGCACGAACGCCTCGACGTTGCCTTTCGGACCAGGCAACACGCAGTCGCTGACGCGGGCTACGACGAACCGGTGGGCGCGCAAGCCTTCGAGCGCGGTCTCGATGGCGCGGGCGCGCACGGCGGCATCGCGAATGACGCCGTGACCGCGCCGTGCTTCCTCGACGCCGGCCTCGAACTGCGGCTTGATCAAGGCAAGCAAGGCGCCGTTCGGTACAAGGCACGCGGCCATGGCCTCGGCGAGCTTGCCGAGGCCGATGAACGACGCGTCGACGACGACGAGATCCACCGCGCCGCCGATCTGCAGCGGCGAGAGCGTGCGTGCGTTGGTGCGCTCGTGGATCACCACCCGCGGATCGTCGCGGAGCTTCTGCGCGAGCTGGCCGTAGCCGACGTCGACGGCGACGACCTCGCGTGCCCCGTGCTGGAGCAAGCAGTCGGTGAAGCCGCCGGTAGATGCGCCGACGTCGAGGCAGCGCAGGCCGGTGGGATCGATCCCGTGGTCAGCGAGCGCTCCGGCCAATTTGTCGCCGCCGCGCGACACGTAGCGGGTGCGCGACGGGCGCACGCGCACCTCGGCCGCGTCGTCGATCAGGGCGCCGGCCTTGTCGATGCGTGCATCTTGCAAAAATACTTCACCCGCCAAAATCATGGCCTGGGCCTGGCTGCGCGATTCGACGAGTCCACGGTCGACCAGTAGCTGATCCGCGCGTTTCTTGCTCACGGAAGGACTCCTGCTCGGCGCCTGGCCTGCGCGTCTCCCGCGTCGTGGATGGCGTGGCCCAGTGAGCGCAAGCCGGCGGCAAGGCGCGGCCCTGGCCGCAGCGCCGCGTCGTCGAGAACTTGCGCAACCCGTCCTTCCCGCACGGCGCGGAGCTCACGCCAGACGGGAAGATCCGCGCTGATGCGCTGCGCGCCTGCGCTTTCGTCCATGGCCAGGTTGACGATCACGTCGGGGTCGAGCGACACCACGCGCTCGCCGGGAAGGGTGGGGTACGCGCCGCCTTCGTGCACCACGTTTTCGGCGCCGGCGCGGCGAGTCATCTCGTCGGGGAAGCCGCCGGGACCCGCCACGAAGATCGGCGCGATGCCGAACACGAGGAGCACCCGCGGCACGGGCTTGCCGCGAAACTCCGCCTCGGCGGCGGACGTTTCCGTGCGCAGGCGCTCGGCGGCGGCGACGCCTTGTTCGGCGTGGCCAGTCTGCGCGCCGAGCTCGACCAGCATTCGTGCGACGTCGTCCCAGGTTTCGGTACTGGGGAACGAGGTGTGCACGCCGCGCGCTTCGAGCTGTGAGGAGATCGACAGGCCTGCCGGACCGCGCGCACCGATGACCAGCGTGGGCACGAGGCCAAGGATGGCTTCGAGGCTGGGATCGGCGTAGCCGCCGACCACGGGCAACGACAGTACCTCCGGCGGGCGATTGCAGAACCGCGAGCGTCCGACCAGCTGGGCCCCAGCGCCGACGGCATACAGAGCTTCCGTGGTGGAGGGCGACAAGGAAACGATGCGCGTCCCTGCATCGGCCGTCGTGCCGTCGGTGCGACGACAGCCGAGCACGAGGGCGAGCGCAATCCACCCGCGTCGCTTCGAGTCAGCCATCGGCCGACTGCTTATCGCGACGAGCGGCGGCGAAGCAATAGACCAACGCCGAGCGCCATGAACGCCACCGAAGAACCACTGCGCCAGGGAATGGGCTTGGTGGGATCGGCCGCGGCGGAGCAGCCGGTGGTCGTGGTCGTGGTGGTCTTCTTTTTGATCGGGCCGGCGCCGGCTGCCTCGACCGGGGCCTCGGCGCACGCGTTGTCGGTGCAGACCAGGGTATCGCCGCAGTCGGCGTCTTCGGCGCACGCGGCGCCGATCTCTACCGTGGCGCCTCCAAAACCAGAAGAAGACGTGCCGGGCGCGGGCGCCGTGCCGGGAGCCACCGTCCACGCGGGCGCCGCGTAGCCGCCCATCTCGGCGGCTTGGGCGGCGGCGTCGAGAATGATGTCCTTGAGCGCGTCGACCCGGGTGTAGATGCCGAGCTCACAGCTGCCGCCGGGGCCGCGCGAGAGGATTCCCACCGAGTGGTACTCGCCTTGGTCGAAGGCCTTCTGCTCGAACGCGCTGGATCCGGAGTCGCCTTGGCAGACGCCGGTGCCGACGGCCAGATCCGACTCGGTGATGAGCTGGCTCAGATCCTGGTTTTGGTTGGCACAATCGAGCGCCGCCTTGGGGTGGCCGAACGCGCAGGCGACCGGGATGTTCTCGCGGATGCGCCGCGTGCCCGCGCCGCTCTCGCCGTCCGTCGTGCCGTAGCCGACCGCCGTCACCGCGGCGATGCCCGCGCCGTCGGTGATCTTGTCCCAGATCATCGGGGTGGCCGGTGTGGCCACGGAGTCCGGAACGTTGGCCGCGAGAATCAGCAACGCGACGTCGTGACCGCACATCGAAGCGTCGGTGGGGACGACCACCTTGGCGACCGCGAGATAGTCGCGTTCGAGGTCGTCGAACTGCATCACCGTGTCGAGGGTGACCAACATGTTGCTTGCCGTGGAGGTGGTGGTGAAGCGCGTGCTCCGGCAGTCGATGTTCTCCGAGCTCACGTCGCTCAGGCAGTGGCGCGCGGTGAGCACCAGGTTGGGCGCAATGAGTGTGCCGGTGCAGGTGCCCACGCCGTTGCCAACTCGCGAGAGCATCCCGACCACGAACGGGTACTTCGCGCCCGTCGCGGTGCCGCCCTGGATGGCTTGTTCGGTGTGCGCCAGCAGGTCCGGGGCTTGTTCGGCGGAGCCGCAGGCCGCGCTGCCGGCGGCAAAGGAGAGGAGCAGGGCACAGCGCGCGGCAATCGAGGTACGCATCCACAGGCACTCTACCGCCGGAATCGGAGGGAGCAACGACGCCCGAGTTTATTTGTTCGCAAGCGCGAGGACGCTGGCAATGCGTTCCGTGAATGGCCGGAGTTGTTTGCGCTCGGAGCGGGCCGGCGGGATGATGACGGTGCAGGTGGCAATCACAGCCGCACGCCGCTCCGGATGTTCCGCGCCCTTCTCTCTCTCTCTGTCCTTCTCGCATTCGGCTGCGAGCGCAATGATCCAAACGGGGCGGACGACGCAGCCTCGCGCTGCGGCGCAGGGCGGATCCCGCGCGAGGGCGGGCGCTGCTGCGCGGCGGTTCTCGGGCCATGCACCGAGATCCCCGTGGTCCCGATGCGCGCCGCGATTCCCGCGCGGCACTTCGACTTCGGCGCCACCGACTGGGAAGCGCGCGGCGCCGTCGCCTCGCGCCGCGTCGACACGGACGCCTTTGCCCTCGATGTCTACGAGCTCACCGCGGCCGAGGTCCGACAAGGCGGCGATCCGGCACGCGCTGCGGCTGGCCTCACGCGCTCCGAAGCGCGGGCCGCGTGCGCACGCAAAGGCGGCCGGCTCCCGACCGACGACGAATGGCTGGCCGCAGCCGCGGTGCATCGCTATGCCTGGGGCGACACGGGCCTCGTGTGCCGGCGCGCGGCGTGGGGCCTCGCCCATGGCC
>JAYUXI010000253.1:0-1667 GCA_043753085.1 Myxococcales bacterium
GCGGCGGCGGGCGCGGCGGCGGGCGCGGCGGCGGGCGCGGCAGCGTTGCCTGCTTCGAGGTCGATCTTGGTGACCATCGTGTACTTGGCCTGATCGTGCGGCAAGGCGGCGATGTCGAGGCTCTCGAGGTCGGTGCGCAGGCACGCCAGCACGGCGTTTGCGTCCGCGTTTTCCAAGGCGGTGGACTTGCCGAGGGACACGTCGACGCGGCGCTGTCCGAAGTCGAGGCTGGTGACGAGCGAGATGTGCCCGGTCGCGGTGCGCGCCGCGGGACAGAGGACCAAGCGACGCAGCTTCGGCTCGGCGACTTTGTCCAGCTCGCGGTACGGTCCGCAGTCCGGGCCCTTTTTGGTCTCGCCGTCTTTGCTGGTGCAGCCGAGCACGAAGCTCTCGGCTACCTTCACGGTGGAGGCGACCGTGGGCAACGGCGTTGCCGGGGCCGCTTCTGCGACGGCGGGTTGCGGCGCTGCGGCAGCGAGCGGCTCCGCCTTCTCGGGAGCACGCCCCGCAGCGGGAGACTCGCCGGGCGCGTTCGGTCCGAATCGCACCCCAGTGACCTTCGGCCAGACGACGCCGACCCCGAAGCCGATCATCGCCAGCACGAGTACCCGCGACCAGACGCGCCGATCGCTCGCATCGGCGGAGTCGCTCGACAAGGCGGTTGGAACGCCAGATTCACGGTGCTCGCCCATGGCGCTTCGTTACCACACGCGTTTCGAGACGGCGAAGAACTCGGCTCGCACGACCCAGCCGGAGCGCAGCGAGAGGTCGGCTACTTGATGGTCAGCGCGATCACGAGAGCGCCGCCGTCATAGCTCTGGCCAGCGACGAAGAACGGCTCGCCCTTCGGAGCCGTGACCTCGAGCACCCGCAGGTACTGCGCGCCGGACTTGTCTTTGGAGATCGATGCGGTCACCCGATACAACGTGCCGGCGGGCTCGACCGTGACCTGCAGCAGGCGACCCGTGGGAAGCGTGTAGACCGAAGCTTTTCCGCGTTCGACGGCCAGCGACTTGCGGTCGAGGAACTTGTACGTGTCGTACTTCTTCGAAAACGGCGGCTTGGTGAGTTGCGGCAGATTGCCGATGCGCGGGTCGATGCTGGGTGAGCCGGTCTGCGTGGCGTGCAGCACCAGCACCTCCGTGGGCGTGACCTGGCTTGCGTCGACTGCGATGCCTTCGGCGGAGCGCGGTGGCTCGGCCAAGGCCGAGCCGGAAGCCAACGCCGTGGAAGCCGCCACGGCCAGAAATGCAAGCGACGCCCTCATGGGGTCACGGATGCTTTCGTGCTGGGCTGCGGCGCGGCGTCTGACGGCTTGGCGGTGCTTTCTTCGGTTTCGTCGCCCAGCCAGACGACCACGCTGGACGCGTTCGAGTGGAGCGCGGGGATGGAGTACACCATGGCCTGCGAGTCGACCTGCTGCACCTGCACGCCCATGGCGGCCGTGGCAGCGGCTCCGAGCTGAGTTGCAAACGAATCGGCTGGGCGGTTCACCCACAGGGCCACTGCAGCGGCCATGGCGGCAAGGGAAGCGACCGCGGCCCCCACCTTGAAACGACGCGCACGCGCAGCAGAGAGGTCGAGCACCTTGGCGCCTTCGACGTGGGCAGGACGCACCGGCGCGCCGCCGGCAACCTTGGCCAAGATCGCGTCGGTGAGGTCTGGGG
>JAYUXI010000254.1:0-10504 GCA_043753085.1 Myxococcales bacterium
AAGGCGCGGGCTGCCTTCACTCGCGCCGACCGCTTGCGCGGCGTGGGCGACGCCGTGCGCGCCAAGCTCGTCGAGTCCACCGCCGAAACGTGGACGAACGCCGCCCAGGCCCTGCGCGATCTCGGCGACGCGCGCAAACGCGCGGAAGCCACCGAGCAGAAGGCGCACGATGCCGAGGAGAGCCTGTCGCGCGCCCGCGCCGCACTCGAAGCTTCGTTCGCCCGCGAGCAAAGCCTCACCGAGCAGACCAGTCGGCCCGCTGCACCCGCCGGCAAAAGCGCCGACGCGAAGACCGCCGCCGCGCCGAAAGGTGGCGCCGTGCCAAAGGCGAAGCCGAAGCCGAAGACCGGGGGTCAGCCATGACGCGTCCTCGTTCGTGCGGCGCGCTGATCGTGCTCGCCGCGCTCGCAGTCGGCTGCGGCCGCCCGCCGGAAACGCCGCTCGCGCTCCGCTCGCTCGACTCGGCCGCCGGCAGCCCCGCCTACCGACGGATGGAAGCGGCGGCGGCCACCGAGATGGCTGCAGTCCGCAGCGATCGCGCCCGCGCCCACGCGGCGAGCAGATCGGGCGATCTCACCACCTCCGAGACGTACGCCGAGCGCGGGCTCGCGCGCCTGCAGGTGGTGAAGCTGCTCATCGAGCGCTCCCTCGCCGACGCCCGCCTGCGTGACGCCGAGCCGCGGCTGTTGCGTTCGCAGCAAGACCTCAAGGAGCTGGGGCAGGAGCAAAGCATGCGTGATACACGCATCCGCGAGCTCGAGCTGCGCCTCAAGATCGCCGGCGATCTCGATCCGCGCACGCCGCGCAGCCCGGCCGATTCCGCCGCGCGGCAGAAGGCCCGACTCGAGGTCGCGCGCAGCCTCGGCGCAGAGGCCACCCTGCTGTGCGGCGCCGCGCGTCTGCTCGGCAACGCCAAGGCCACCGCCAGCATCGATCGAGCCGCCGCCACCATCCCGAAGACGCCCGACTTCGAGAAAGCCGTGGCCGCCCGTCTCTCGTGCCTGTCGGCGCTCGAAGGAGCCCGCCGCGCGCTCGGTACCACCGGCAAGACCGACGCGCTCTTGCAGCAGGTGTCCGAGGCCGACCGCTTCGTGGTCAGGCGCGACGATCGCGGGGTGGTGGTCACGCTCGCCGCCGTGCCCAGCACGGACGACCTGGAACGCCTCGGCCGGGTTGCCCGCGGCCACGCCCTGCAGATCGTCGTGCACGACGCCGCGCCCGGCGCTTCGACGGCCGCCGCCAAGTCCCGGGGCGAGATGGTTAGCAATGCACTCGTCGCCGCCGGCGCCGACAAAGCCAACGTGGCCCTCGAGCTGGCCGGCGCCGCCCTGCCCGTCGGCGATCCGGCGGTGCCGTCGCTGCGCGCCGCCAACGAGCGCGTCGAAGTCGTCTACGTGCAATAGCAGCTCGGAACCGGCTTCGCCGGCGTTCGCCGCCCGCGGCCAGTGCTCAGGAACGCGGGCTGGGCTCACCCGGCGTCGTGATGAGTTTGTACCCGAAGCCGTACACCGTGAGGATGTGCTGGGGCTTGTCGGGCACGCGCTCGATTTTCCTGCGCAGCTTCACGATGAAGTTGTCGACCGTGCGGTTGGTCGGGTTCGCGTCCAGGCCCCACACGCGCTGCAGGATCTGATCGCGCGACACGGGCTGGCCAGTGCGTTCGACGAGCAGCTTCAGCAGCTCGAGCTCGTACGACGACATCAGGTGCTCCTCGCCACCACGCGAGATCGAGTGCGCGGAAAAGTGCACTTGCGCGTCGCCGATGTCGATGGTGTCGGCGGCGGCGGTGGGCCGCACGGTGCGGCGCATGACCGCGCGGATGCGGGCAATGAGCTCGTTGACGCTGAACGGCTTGGTGACGTAATCGTCGGCGCCGGCGTCGAGGCCGCGGATCTTGTCGGTCTCCTGGCTGCGCGCGGTGAGCATGACGATGGGCACGCTGGGGTTCCAGCGGCGCAGCTCTTCGCAGACCGCGTAACCGTTGGTGTCGGGCAGCATCAGGTCGAGGATGACGGCGTCGGGGTTCTCCGCCTTGGCCAGCGCGATGCCGTCCTTGCCGCGGCCCGCGGCGACGACGCGGAAGCCCTCGAACTCGAGCGCGTCCTGCAGGCCGAGCACGATGTGTGGCTCGTCTTCGACAATGAGGACGGTCTTCTTCACCGCCGCCAACTTTGCCCTAGCGCCCGAAAAACGCCAACGGAAAGCGAGCCGGAAGCTGCCTCGAAGCGCGGGCATACGAGCGAGTGATTGGGACTCCAGGCAAATTGGGAGCGAGTACCGTGGCTTCGAGGCAAAAACACTCGCGCGGGAAACTGCGTGCACCCGCTAACCCTGCGCGTGGCGCCGCACGTAGCGGAAACCACCGCCTCGATGCCGCTGCGCCTGGTCGCGGAATGGCTCGCGGAGACCCGACATTCGACTCGTCTTCCTTCGCGATGGCGGTCCGCCGCGAGCCGCGGTGCCGCGGTGCCGCGGTGCCGCTGGTAGCCTCGCGAAGCGTCTGGAATCCTACGACACGGGGTCGAGCAACTCGAGATCCGCATGCCGTGTTCGAGCTCAAGAGTGTACTCTACAGCGAAGCAAGCGATGGCCACAGAACGCGGGCTGCAGTTCGTGGAGCACGATGTACGGCGGCAGCCCGGACGCTGCCAAAGTCCGCTTTCTGCTCGAAGAGCTCTTTCCGTAGCCGCCCTTTCGTTGCGCCGACGAAGAAAAACCGGGATCTGCAACTGGCGCAGATCCCGGTTCGCGCTTCCAGAGGGAAGCGGGGGGTCGGAGTTGCTTACTGCTGACCGCCGGTAGCTTCGCCCGACGAGCTTGCGGCCGTCTTGGGTGAGTACTGGCTGATGCACTGCAGGTATACGGTCGAGCCCTTGGCGAGCCCGAGGATGCGATCGTTGAAGACGACCTGCTGCGAGCAGCGGCCGGCGGCATTGCCGTCCAAGTAACACCAGCCGGAGTTCTCGCCGGTTGCCTGCTGGCAGGCATCGACGCCGGCCGCCCCCGCGATCTGGCCGAGCACGCACACCGTGCGGCTCTTCTGACTCGCGTCGAGGGTCTCTTGAAACTTGGTGAGAACTGCCGGATTGGGGGCTTCCCGGCCCTCGAGCTCGCAGCTGGGCACGCCTTCCGGCATGACCTCGAGCATGAGGCACGGCACGTTGCCGCTGTCGTCCTTGGACAGCGCCTGCGGCAGACACGTCTGCGTGAGCGCATTCTTCAGCCGGTCGACGATCTCGTTGACGGCCGGGTTGTAGCCGTAGTCCGGGTTCGTCTGGGGTCCATCGGCGACCTTCGGGCAGAGCGAGCCGAGGATGCCCTGCGAGCCGAGCTGACGCACGACGATGGCTTCGCGGATGGTGGGGTACGCCTTGGCGCGCTCCTGAATGCGAGCCACACTCTTGTCGCCGGAACCGCAGAGCGGCGCGTCCGAGTTCTTCACGCAGTCGCCATCGGCGCGCGGCGCAGTGTCGCGCAGGGCGGGCGGAATCGGGAAGGTACATGCATACTGCAAGTCACCCTTGTTGGTAGACCAGTCGCGGTGCTCCTTGTTGAGCGGATCGCTTGCCGGAGCGTCGGCGGAGCTGGGGCCCGGACGGCCGGCACGCGGCTCGACCGACTGGATCATGCGCGCATCCTGACCGTTGAAGTCGTATGCCAGCGGATCTGCGCCGATGATTTTCGTCCACGCTTCGGCGGTGACGTTGTTGTCCTCGTCGCGGTTGCCGCTCTCACGGTCGATGAGCTCGTTCGGGATGCCGCCGACCAGCGCAAAGAACACCAGGTTCGAATCGCGCGACTCGGCGGACGTGGCGGGCAGCTTGCACAGCGCGGTCAAGCCGGGTGCGTCGTCGGTGCCGCCGGTCGGCAGCTCACCACCGTAAAACAGCGGGTTCACGCAGTCGGTGTTCACGTCGGGCTGGCCGTCGTGGTTCTCCTTGTCGCGGCTCGCGATGGCGCTGGAGCTGAGGCCCTTGACGTAGCGCAGGACCGAGTACTGCGGGTCGACACCGAAGCGCTGCTTCATCTTGTGGAAGCGCACGTTGAGGTCGTCGTCGTCCGAGGCGTAGTAGCCGGCGCCGCTCGCGCAGTTCGGGTCCGCGGCGACGTCGGCGTTGGAGCTTGCAAAGGCGCAGCTGGTGCAGGCGGGACTGCCGGGCTCGGCGGCGCAGACCGAAGTGCCCTTGGCCGCCGTCAAGGTACCATCGCCGCGGTCGATGCCGCCCGGGAACGAGTTGGCCATGAAGTAATGGCCGGTGGCGCCGACGCTGAGCGGGTCGGCTGACGAGTCGTCTTCGTCCGTGAGCATGATCACGGCGACCAGCGAGTCGGGACGGAGGAAGTCATGACGCTGCTGGAGCACCGTGGTGTTGATGCCGCTGTACTGTGCGCGGCCGTCGGCCTTGTTGGGCACCTCGATCTTTTCCCACGGCTGGGGCGCGATCAGGAACTGATAGACGCTCTCCAGCTGGGCCTCGAGGCCGCAACCATTCTCGTCGACGCCGCGGACCAGCGTAGCGAACGCCTTGCTGAGCTCTTGGGGATCTCCGTATGCCTGGCCGGGCGGAGTCTTGCCGACGTTCTTTTGCACGCTCGGAAACCACGCGAGGAAGTTGCCGTTCTCGATCTTGGCGACGGCCGGGTCGCCCTGCCTGCTGCGACTGAGCAGCTGAGCGCGATCGTCCGGGTTGCCGTCGCGGCAGACGGCGCTGTCGTCGTTGCCGAAATTGCCGAGCGACGACGACACGATGCCAATGTGGATGTCGGTGATCGGCTTGAACTCGGGCGTGAAGCCTTCGCCGTCCGCGGTGCAGTCGCCTTCGCCGAGCTCGTTCAGCGTCGACGGGCTGCCGATGGTACCGTCCGCCTTGACGCAGTTCGGGGTGACCAGACGCTCGACCAGCTTGGGCACCGCGGCGGCCAAAAACGTCTGCTTGTCGCCCATCGACGACGAGTTGTCGATCGCGAGGAGCAGGTCGATCTTGTCGACCGCTTGCTGCTTCAGGCGCGAGTTGACGTTCACCTTCGTGGTCGGCTCGTTGGGCGAGACGGGGCGCGTAAGGCAGCCCCCGCTTGCACCGGCGGCAAGTACCGCGAGGCTCGCGAACGACAGTTTCAACACGGATTTCATCATGGAAGCGCTCCTCAACAACCTGTATCTCGGCCCTGCGAGCACCGAGATGGACGGCGGGACCGTACGAGAATCGCGGCCACTTCGTCGATAGATTTCGTACCCGAGACTACCATTGGCGTCAGCAAAGACCATGCCCGCCCGCACGACGCGGCCTGCGCGTCCATCGCCGGGCGGAACGGGTGGCGTTCGGTCGACCCCTGGCCCTCTGTCAACCGGGTCCGCCAACCGGGTTGGCATCTGGCGGATCGGGCAACGATGCGGGCAAGGCGGCGCTCGGAGCCGGCGCGGGCAACGCCCCCTTCAGCGCAGCCACGTGTCGCCGGTTCACGCCGGGCAAGGCGAGCAGCTCGGCTTCGCTCGCGGCGGCGATCCCGGCGATGCCGCCGAAGTGCAGCAGCAGCGCGCGTTTGGTCTGCGGACCGATCCCCTTCACGCTGTCGAGTGCGGACTCGAGGCGGCGCGCCTTGCCGAGACGCTCGCGGATCTTGTTCGAGAAGCGGTGCGCTTCGTCGCGCGCGCGCGCCAACAGCATCAGCGCCGCAGAGCCGCGCACCGGGATCGGGTTCTTCTGACCGGGCAGGTAGATGCGGTCGACGAGCTCTTCGCCGAGCACATTTTCCTTTTCCTTCGCCAAGCCGACGATGGGCAGATCATGCAAGCCGAGATCGTGCGCCGCAGCGAGCGCGACACCGAGCTGGCCGCGCCCGCCGTCGACCACGAGCAGATCCGGCAGACGCCACGTGTCGTCCTCTTCGCCGCCGGCGTCGCGGCCGCGGCGAAAGCGCCGCGCGAGTACTTCGTACATGGCGGCGTAGTCGTCGCCGCCTTCGTGCTGGCCGTAGATGCCCTTCACGATGAACGAGCGGTACCGCTTCTTGTCGGACTCGCCGCGGGTCAGCGCCACGATCGCGCCGACGGTGTCCTTGCCGCCGAGGTGCGAGATGTCGCAGCACTCGATGCGCTCTGGAAGCGACGGCAACCGCAGCTTGTCTTTGAGCTGGCCGAGCCGCTCTTCCACGTCGGCCTTGCGGCGCCGCTTCTCGTCGAAGGCCTTGGCTGCGTTTTCGGTGGCCATGCGCAGCAGATCGGCCTTTTTGCCGCGCTGCGGAAATGCCAGCGTCACCTTGTGGCCGGCCAGATCCGAGAGCAGCTCGTCGATGCCGTCCGAGCCTTCCGGCAGCATCGGCACCAGGATCTCTTTCGGCATCCATGCGGCCGCGACGCCGGCTTCCTTGTCGACCAGGCGCGACAGATAGTGCTCGGTGACGAACGCCGACACGAGCTCTTCGTCCAGTGTCTGGACGTCCTTGACGGTGTAGGTGATCACGTCGGCCAGGCGGCCCGCGCGCATCGACAGCACAGCGAGCTCGGCGAGATCGCCCTCGCGGTGCAGACCGATCACGTCGCGGTGCTCGCGGTCGACCCACACCACGCGCTGGCTCTCGCGCCCGGCTTCGATGGCGCGCAGCTGATCGCGATAGGCGGCGGCGAGCTCGAAGCTCATTGCATTGGCTGCATGCTGCATGCGATCCCGGAGTAGCTGAGTGAGCTCGTCGTGGCGGCCGTCGAGAAACAGCGCCACGCTCTCGACCTGTTCGCCGTACCACCTCGAATCCACCTCGTAGACGCACGGCGCAGCGCAGCGTTTGATCTGGTGCTGCAGACACGGGCGCTTGCGCATGGCCATCTCGGCGTCCGAGCAGGTGCGCAGCTGGAAGTGCTTGTTCACCAAGTGCAGCGTGCGCCGCGCGGCGGTGGCCGAGTGGTACGGCCCGAAGTAGCGGGCACTGGGAACTTCGGCGCGGCGCACCACCGCCAGGCGCGGCCACGGATCGCCGGTGCGAAGCTCGAGCGACAAGAAGTTCTTGTCGTCGCGTAGCTTCACGTTGAAGCGCGGCTGGTGCTCCTTGATGAGATTGTTCTCGAGGATCGCCGCTTCTTTTTCGGTCGCGGTGACCACCGTGTCGATGTCGCCGAGGAGGCGCCCGAGCAGCGGAATGAAGGTGCGCGTGTCGCTGGTGCCGACCTGGAAATACGAGCGCACGCGGCTGCGCAAGCTCTTGGCCTTGCCGACGTACACGACGCCCCCGTTCTTGTCCTTGAACAGGTAGACGCCCGGCCCCTTGGGTAGGTGCAAAAGCTTCTGCGCGACCATCTCGTGCATGGCCCCCGAACCCTACTCTTTTGCTGCGCCGCCGCCAGACGCTGCCGGTCAGACGACGGCGTCGGGCTGGAGATCCGGATGCGCGGCGCGGAACGCAGGCAGCTGGGCCGCAGCGGCGTCGGAACGAACCAGCCGTGGGTACGGCGCGAGGTCGACGCCGAAACGGCGCGCTGCGTACAGCTGCGGCACGAGAAACACGTCGGCCAACGAAGGCGCGACGCCGGCGCAGAAGGATCCCTCGCCCTCCGGCACCGCACGGTCGAGAAGCAGCTCGAGCACGGCAAGCCCGGGCTCGATGGCGGCTCGCGCCACCGCGCCGCGATTCTCCGCGGGGTGGGCCTGCAAGGTCGACAGGTTCTGGAACGGCTGGATGCGGCTGGCCACGGTCAGCGCGAACGATCGCGCGAAGGCACGCCGGAACGGATCGGCCGGCAGCAGCGCGGGCGTGGGCACGAGCTCCTCGAGCAGCTCGCAGATGGCCATCGACTCGACGATCACGTGCCCGTCGATCGAGAGCGCGGGAACGAACCCGGTGGCCGCGATCGCGCGGTAGGTTGCGCCGCAGTGATCGCCGGCGAGCAGGTTCACCGCCACGTACTCGTACGAAAGTCCCTTCCACGCGAGCGCGATGCGCACCCGGTACGAAGACGACGAGCGCCAGTAGCCGTGCAAAGTGAGTTCTCGCTGCGTCACCGTATCCTCACGGGGTCTTCGGCCTTTTGTCGGCCAAGGCGCGGTCGATCAGGCGGCGGAACTTCGCCAGCGGCTGCTGGCCCGACAGCACGTAGTCGTTCACCAAGAATGTGGGCGTGCCGGTGATCTGCGCCGCGCCGGCAGCGCTGGCGTCGGCGTCGACGGCGGGCTTGTGCAGGTGCGTGTCGAGCGCCGAGCGGAACCTGGCAAGGTCGAGGCCGAGCGTCTTGGCGTGCTCTTCGAGCTGCGGACGTCCGAGCGTCTTCGTGGCGAACAGCGCCGCGCGTAGCTTCCAGTATCCGGCGTTGCCCTTCTGCGCGAACGCCTCGCGCGCGGCCTCCGCGGCGAGCGGCGCGTCGGGGTGCAGGCCCGACAGCGGCAGATCCCGGGCGACGATGCGCACGCGATCGCCGTAGGTCTTGCGGATCTCGACGAGCGTCGGTTCCACCTTCGCGCAGAACGGGCACTGGAAGTCCGAGAACACGGTGAGCGTGACCTTGGCGCTGGCCGGACCGAGCGTGGGCGGCGTGCTGGTGGGCGCGGCCACCGTCTTGCGTTCGGGCTCTTCGGGCCCCTTGCCGTTCGCGACGATCCGCTCGTAGAGCTGCTTTTCCGGCGTACCCGCGGCCACCGCGGCAGTGGACTTCTGGATCTCTTCGTCGATGATCGCGGCGAAGCTCGCGAACGGCTGCGCGCCCGAGAGGCGCCGGCCGTTCACGAAAAAGTGCGGCGTGCCGGTGGCCTTTACGTCCTCGGCCAGGCCGATGTCGTCCTCGAGGTCGTTCTTGTACTTCTCGGTTCTGACTGCATCCTGCACTTTTTTCAGATTCAGACCGAGCTGCGGGGCGGCGCGCTCGAGGTCGGACTTGTCGATGGCGGGCTGCAGCTCGAACAGCTTGTCGTGCGCGGCCCAGAACCCTGTGTCGCCCTTTTGGGCTCGGGCTTCCCGCGCGAAGACGGCGGCGCGGCGCGCCAACGGGTGAAACGACAGGGGCTGATCTTTCCACACGAAGCGCACCTTGCTGCCGTAGGTGCTCTCGATCTTTTTCAATGTAGGTTGCACGCGCTTGCAGAACGGGCACTGGAAGTCCGAGAACTCGACGATGGTGACGAGCGCGGTGGCCGGTCCGCGCGTGGGGCTCTTGCCCACCGGCACCCGGTACACGGCGCTCGTGTCCTCTTCGATGGCAGCGGGCAGCTCCGGCTTGGCGGGCGCAGGCGCGTCGTGGTTGGCGCGCGACAGCGTGGCGTACAGCTGCGCGCGTGGCACGCCCTCGAGCAGCTTGGCCTCGGCCTTGCTCAGCTCTTCGTCGATCACCGCCTGGAAGAACTCGAACGGCAGCGCGCCGCTGGCCAGCACGCCGTTGACGAACGTAGCCGGAGTGCCGCTCACGCCGGCGCGGCGCGCTTCGTCGTGATCCTTGTCGACTTTTTTGCCCCACGTGCCCAGCTGCTGGCCGGCGCGCAGTGCGGCCACGTCGACCCCACTGAGCGCGGCCCACGCGTCCAGGTTCGCGTCGGTGAGCTCTCGCTGGTGGGCAAACGCGACTTCGTGCAGCTTCCAGAACGCGTCGTTGCCGCCGAGCGCGAACACACCCATCGCTACCTCGGCGGCGGGCCGCGCGCGGTCGTGGAACGAGAGCGGCTCGTTCTTCCACACGATGCGGATCTTGCGCGGACCGTAGGTCTGGCGAATCTGCGCGAGGGTCGGCTCGATTCGGCTGCAGAACGGACACTCGAAATCGCTGAACACCACCAGCGTGACCAGCGCGTCGGCGTTGCCCCACGACGGATCGGCCGCCGACACGGGCACGGGCGAGTCGCTGTCCGTGAGCGCCGGCCCGGCGGTTTCGACGGGCCGCGAGCTCGTCACCATGAGCCCGGCGGCCTGCGGCTTGGCGGCAGGACGGCAGCCGACGACGACCACGGCGAAGGTCAGAAACAGGCGGAGGATCTGCCGGAGGCGCATGGGTTCGGCTATCCCACGCGACCTGCGAACTTGCAATCGCAGAGCTCGTGAGTGGTGACGACGACGTTCGCCTCGCCTGCGGCGAATGCTCAGCGCGCGAGGGACGCAGCGATCGGCAGCGCGCGCAGCACGAGCTTCCGACCGGCGTCGCTCGGCGTTCCCGCCACGTGTTCCGGCACGGCCTCGCCGAGCGAGAGCAACACGGCGGCGGCATCGGCATCGACCGGCCCGACGCCGGCTTCCACGACCGCCCGCGCGAGGCGCTCGGCAAGAACGCGCTCGCCGGCGAGCATGGCGCGCGCTGCCACCTCACCGAGCGGCAGGCGGGCCCGCGAGGCTCGTCGCAACGTGGCGCGCTCATCGCCGCGAGCCAGGGCTTCGTCGAGGCCGAGGCGGGCGCCGAGGGCGGGCAGCTCGCCGAGCGGCGCCCCTTCGAGGCTGGGAGCGTCGAGGGCGGCGCCGGCAATGCGCCGCGCCCCGTAGACGTCGCCACGGGCGGCCACGGCTTCGGCCTTGCGCAGCATGTCCTTGCGCGCCGACGGCT
>JAYUXI010000255.1:0-4345 GCA_043753085.1 Myxococcales bacterium
CGAAAAGAGCGAGCTATGGAGTAGGCACGACCGCGGCGAAATCGCTGGCATCGTGTCGCTCGGGAAGCTGGCTCGACGGCTCGCCGAACACGCGGTTGACCATGCGCCCACGCTTCACTGCAGGCCGGGCGGCGATCGCGTCGGTCCAGCGCTGCACGTGCGCGTAGCTCCGTACCTGCAAGAACTCTCCAGAGCTGTCGTAGAGAAGGCCTTTGGACAGGGCGCCGTACCAGGGCCAGACGGCCATGTCGGCAATGGTGTACTCTGCACCTGCCAAGAATTCGTGGTCGGCGAGGCGGCGGTCGAGCACGTCGAGCTGGCGCTTTACTTCCAGGGCGAAGCGGTCGATGGCGTATTCGATCTTGGTGGGCGCGTACGCGTAGAAGTGGCCGAAGCCGCCGCCGAGATAGGGAGCGCTGCCCATTTGCCAGAACAGCCAGGACAGGCACTCCGTTCGCGCGTGCAGGTCCTTGGGCATGAACGCGCCGAACTTCTCTGCGAGATAGAGCAAGATGGCGCCGGACTCGAACACGCGAACGGGAGCTTGCGGATCGCTGCAATCGAGCAAGGCAGGGATCTTCGAGTTCGGGTTCACGCCCACGAAGCCGCTGCCGAACTGGTCGCCGTCATTGATCTTGATGAGCCAGGCGTCGTACTCGGCGCCCTCCTGGCCGAGCGCCAGCAGCTCCTCGAGCAACACCGTGACCTTGACGCCGTTCGGCGTCGCGAGCGAGTACAGCTGGAGCGGGTGCTTGCCGACCGGCAGCTCGCGCTCGTGGGTGGCGCCCGCGGTGGGGCGATTGATCGCGGCGAATCGGCCGCCACTTTCCTTGTTCCAGGTCCAGATCGTGGGTGGCTCGTACTGCGCGGGTTCGGTCATCGGTGCTTCTCCAGTGGACGGTGGCGGCTTCGGGCCTTGGCAGGCGCGACGCCGCGCTCGAATGGCCGTGTGGTACGAGTCTCGAGCTTCCCTGCTCGTGTCAGCGTCGAGCGTGGCGTGCTGCGCAAGCCTGACGCGCTGGCCACTTACTGCACGCGCGGAATGCGCACGATGCGGCCGCGCTCGGTCTCGCTGACCAGGACGTGGTTCGCCGTCACAATCAAGCCCCACGGCCGCTTCAGGTTCCCGGCCACGACGCGCGCCGTTCCCTGCCTACCAACCTCGGCGACCATCAGCGTGCCTCCGTCGGTGGTCCAGTACAGCGTGCCGCCGCTGACGGCCATCGCGCGTGGCCCTGGCTGTTCGTCGGCGAGGGTGGTCACCGAGCCGCCAGCCTTCGGCGAGGAGAACACAGCGCTCGCCGTGGACCAGTAGACCCGGTCGTCGTCTGCGAGCAGGGCTTCTACCTTGCCGACCGCCGTCTGGATCACTGTGGTCGTGTCGCCGCAATTCTCGGGATCCGTGCACGCCACGATGCTTCCGGATTCCGTCTCTCGGTAGCGATACAAGGCGGTGGCGTCTGCGTACAAGGGCGACGGAGCACCCTCCGGGTTGTCGGTCGCTGGGGTATTGTCAGTTTCGCAAACCGGACCCGCAGCGGTTTTCCTCAGTCCGGTGGAGGTGCCATACAGAATCTGCGATCCCAGTCGCGCGAAAGACTGCACCAACGTGGCGGCGCATTTGATGGCCGTCGTCGTTTCGTTCTTGCGCTCGAGAAGATACAGCGAGTCGTCGGCTTGAACGAACAACGGGCCTCCCGGAACGCGCGCCATGCCGCGCGCGGGCCTCGGCGTGTCGTAGAGGAGGGACGCCATCGAGTCGCCATCGGCCCACAGGTGAACGCCGTCTGCCGCGGCGATGTACACGCGGCTTCCGTCTTGCAGCAGAACGGTGGGTCGGTTGAGGCCGGCTACGGCCACCGAAAGCCCATCGGCCGCGTCTGTCGGCCCTCCTGCGTCGATGGGAGTTGCCGCACCTGCGTCGGGCTGCGGCGCCGCTCCCGCGTCGGGCGGGGCGTCGATGCGAGGAGAAGTGGGATCGTCTCCGACGCACGCTTGCAGCGGGGAAAGCCCGATCAGCAACGGGGCGAAGAAGACCACGAGGCTGGAGTGCATGGGCATCGGCAGAAAGGCTCGCAGCGAAGCTGACCTTTCGCAAGCGGTTTGCCGGTGGCGAGGGCTGCGCCTTCGAGAACCAAGCGTACTACGCGCCACGCGCCGCCTTGGGCGATCCCAGCATCATGTACGTCTCGAGTACCGCTACCTGTCGGCCCGCGCTGCCTCGCGCCGCGGAGATCACGGCCGATGAACATGTTTGCATCGAGCTTTCGCTCTTGCTGCACCAAGCCCGTCGCTCGCGTCAGCGCGTCCAGCACCATCGTCCTGCCTCCTGCTGGCCGAGCAACCGATCAAATCTGTATCATGCATGCAACGCATTGTTTTGCGCCCGTCGCCAACCGATCGAATTCATTTGGCTTTTCGCCCCAGCCGCCAGCCCGTCAAAGCTCGCTCGCCGCCAGCACGCCACAGCCCATCGCCGGCACGAGCGCAAGAAGAAGATAAGCGAGGTGCGCTACGCCGAACTGCTGCCTGCGTGCATGGCGCCGCAGGAGCGCCTTCTCGCCGCACCATGCTGCGGCGCAGTACACGACGCCAAACGTACCGAGCCACACGCTTCCCATCGAGCCTTCGAAGGCGCGGGACCCCTGGGCGCGGAAGGCAACGTCACAGGCAACCGTCACCGCGGCGAGCAGCACCGCCCATTTCGCCCGCCGGAACGGCACACGCCACCGGCGGAGACGTGACAGAGGCAGGTCGCTGATCCACACGGGATACATGTAAGGCAACCTGCCGCGCGTGTCTCTCCGAACAATCCGCACACGACGTGGGGTCATGCCGAAGTCCATGACCTGCAAAGCCTCCACATCCTTCTGGTCAGAAAGGAGCGAAGCACGCGTCGCCCACCAGGAGCCTCCACTGGCGCCCGACGTGCTACGCGCTCCCCGCTGCTGCGGACACCGCGTACACTCCGGAGTACCGATGAAGAACTCCGCAGCTTTGTCCTGGGTCCGCGCCTTCGTGGCTGGCGCGTTCGTGTTCGCGTGTGGAAGCGCGACGTCAGTGCCAGTGCCAGACGAGAGGGATCGGCCCCGCCTGGCCGAGCCGGGTACGAGCTCTGGTTCGACGGCGCCCACGCCGCCGAGCCCTCCACAAGATGGGGGCAGCCCGGATGGCAGTCCCCCCGACGCCTCGGTAACGCCGGTCGCAGGCTTTCTCCCGGGCGTCAATCTGGCGGGAGCGGACTTCGCTGCCCACGTCGATCCAGGAGTCGTTGGGACGGATTACGTGTACCCACGACACGAGGACATCGACTACTTCGCAACCAAGGGCATGAAGGTCATTCGCCAGACCTTCCTCTGGGAGCGGCTGCAGCGACAGCTCGATCAACCGTTCTTCGAGGACGAGCTCGCGCGCCTCGACGACGTGGTGGCGTACGCCAGCGAGAGGGGCCTGGCAGTTCTGCTCGACCCGCACAACTACGCGCGGTATCGCGGCAAGGTGATCGGGTCCGACGAAGAGGCGGCGCCAACGAAGGCGCAGTTCGGCGACTTTTGGTCGCGACTAGCTGCACAATACAAAGATCGCCCCAACGTGCTCTTCGGCATCATGAACGAGCCCTACGCCATGGACACGCAGCTGTGGCTCGAGGACGCCAATGTGGCCATCGCCGCCATTCGTTCCACGGGCGCAACCCAGGCGGTGTTCGTTCCGGGCACCTCGTGGACGGGCGCCCACAGCTGGAGGAGCGGAGAGCCCGGCACCTCGAACGCCGAGGTGATGCTGGGCGTAATCGATCCGCTCGACAACTACGTGTACGAAGTACACCAGTACCTCGACTCCGATTCGTCGGGAACGCATCGCGAGTGCATCAGCCCTACCATCGGTAGCGAGCGCCTCGCCGGCTTCACTGCGTGGCTCGAAGAGCACGGCCAGCGCGGATTCCTGGGCGAGTTTGCAGGCAGTACGGACGGCCCCTGCCTCCCCGCACTAGACGACATGCTGTCGTTCATCGACGCGCATCGCAGCGTATGGGTAGGATACACGTATTGGGCGGGCGGCCCGCGTTGGCCCGACGACGACATGTTCTCGGTGCAGCCGTCGACGCAGGACGGCCAAGACCGTCCACAGCTACTCGAGCTACAGAAGCACCTCTGAAATGCCGTTCACGCGGCTGCGAGATGTTCCTTCGCGAAGTCGGCAAAGTTTCGCGCTGGGGTGCCCGTCAGCGTAGCGACCACGTCGTTCACCTCGGCGGCATACCCGGCCTTGTCGACGGCGTGGAGCTCCAGCATCGCGTCGGCCATCCACCCGGGCACCCCCGCGCCCAGCATGGCGCTGCGGGCGG
>JAYUXI010000256.1:0-4336 GCA_043753085.1 Myxococcales bacterium
GCAGTGGCGGCGGCCCGCGCAGGTTTCTTGCTGGCCGACGACGTCGGTCTCGGCAAGACCATCACCGCGTGGGACGCCATCTTGCAGATGCGCGGCAGCTCGGTGCTCGTGGTGTGCCCACTGGCGGTCATCGCGCACTGGCGCCGCACCATCGAGGCCATGGGCGACGGCGGCAAGGATGTTGTCATCCTGAACTACGAGCGGCTCGGCAAGCTGTTCGAGGTCACTCCGGAGGCGCGCAAGAAGATCCGCAGCAAGAAGGGCCTGGCGCGGGCCGGCACCGCACCCGAGCTGGACGTGATCGTCTGGGACGAAAGCCACAAGTGCAAAAACCCAACCGCAGCGCGCTCCAAGCTCGCGGCAAAGCTGAATGCCAATGCCGGCTTCGTGCTGTGGCTGTCGGCCACGGCGGGACAAAATCCACTCGAGCTGTCGTACCTGGCGCCGCTGCTGTCGAGCGTCACCGGCGCCAAGAAAAAGGCGCTCGCCGACTTCGAAGGCTGGTGCGATGGCGAGGGCCTGGGCGTGACCCGCGGCGCCTACGGCAAGTGGGAGTGGCGCGGCGATCCCGCCGATTGCAAGAAGATCCACGCCTTGCTGTTCGAAGGCGCCCTCCCGGCCGGCGTGCGCCGGCGGCCCGAGGACATCGCCGGCTGGCCCGAGCTCAATCGCATCCTTGCCCCCCTCGAGCTCGATCCGGAAGCACGTGCACTCTACAAGAGTGCCTGGACCGAGTTTCGCCGCGAGCTGGACCTGGCGCCGCACGGCAAGAATCCGACCTCGGCGCTCGCCGCCACCCTGCGGCTGCGGCAAAAAAGCTCGTTGCTGCGCGCCGCCGGCACGGTGGAGCTGGTACGCGAGCTGCTCGACAACGGCCACCAGGTCGCCGTGTCGGTGGCTTTCCTGGAAACGCTCGGATGGCTGCGCGACACGCTGCAGGGCGGCCTTGCGCCGGTGCCGTGCGCGCTGGTGTACGGCGGGCTCTCCGCCACTGCACGCGAAGACGAACGCCTGCGGTTCCAGCGCGGCGACGCGAAGGTGGTGCTCTTCACGGTGGAGGAAGGCATCTCGCTGCACCAGGAGCACGACTCCTCCGCTCCGCGATCGCTGATCATCCACGATCTGCGCTGGTCGGCCATCCAGATGGCCCAGGTCGAAGGCCGCTGCCACCGCGACGGCCGCTTCGCGCCGGCCTACTGGGTGTACGCGGACGACACCGTCGAGGAAAAGATCGCGCGCGTCGTGGCAGGTCGAATCCAGGCCATGAAGGAGATGATCGGTGACGACGTGGAGACGCTGCGCGCGATCGAGACGCTGCTGCGCGCGGCCTGACCGTCAGCCGACCGTCAGCTGAACGACGCGACCAGCTTCGACAGTTTGGTCTGCTCGCGCGTGGGCAACAGACCGACAGCCAGCACCAGCAAACGTTCCGGTCGGACCAGCGTCTGAAACAAGGTACGGACCTGATCGCCGGTGACGGCCAGATCCTGCGCGACGCGCTCTTCGAGCGGCTCGAAGCGGTCGAAGAGCAGCGCGTTGGCGTAGTGCTCGGCGAGCTCTTCGGGGGCATCGAGCAAGGCCTCTGCATCCCACGCGATCCGGCGCCGCGCTTTGTCGAGCTCTTCGGCGGCGGGTCCCTCGTCGGCGAAATGCCGGAGCAGACCCAGGATCTCGCCGGTGACCTTGGCGGTGCGATCGTGCTGCACCCCGGCGGCGATGTCGAGCAAGCCGTCGTCTTCGAAGCCGTCGAACATGGCGCGCGTGTCGTAGCAGAGACCCTGCTCGTCGCAGATTCGGCGATACAGCCGGGTGGACATGCCGTCATCGAAGACGCGCAGCCCCATCTCGAGCGCCGAACGCTCCTTCGCGCCCTCGGCGATGGCGCGGAGCGAGACCCGCAGCTCGGTCTGGCTCGAGGCGTTCTCCACGAACGAAAAGCGCGCCTTGTCCTGATCGTGCGTCGGGGCCACGGCAACGATGCGTTGCCCGCGCGGCATCGTCGTCAGATGGGTGCGGGCCCAGCCCAGTGCCTGCGCGGCTTCCACGTTGCCGGTGAACACCAGCACCGAATTCGACGCGACGTAGTGCAGCTGGTGATGCGTGCGGAGTGCAGGCACATCGAAGCTGCGCACCTCGTCCACCGAGCCGGTGATGGGGAACCCCAACGGGTGCTCCGGATAGACCAGCTTGCGCGCCAGGTTGTCGGCGTCGACCATGCGACCTTCGTCGTCCAGATCTTCGAGAATCTCTTCTTCGACGATGCCCTTCTCGACCTCGATGCTCGTGAAGCGCGGGTACTGCACCACCTCGGAGAAAAGGCGCACCACCTCGGCCATGGATTCAGGCGGAGAGGTGCACGAGAACACCCCGCGATCGGCCTGAGTTGCAGCATACAAGTACCCGCCGACGCGCTCGAACGCGTCGTTCACGGCGTGGGCGCTGTCGAGCGAGCGGGTGCCGCGGTAGAGCATGTGCTCGAGAAAGTGGCTGATCCCGTTTTGCGCGGCCGTTTCGTAGCGGGAGCCCACCCGGACGTGCAGCGCGACGTGGGCCCGCCGCAAATGACGTTGCGGCACCACGAGCACGCGGAGGCCGTTGTCGAGCGTGTCTTCTACGTGCGGAATGCGCTCCATCGAGGGCTTCGAGCTTTACGACCCGCGCTCTGGTAAATCCAGCTCGGTGAGCACGCCGTTTTTCCGAGTTGCCACCGTGGCCGACGCGTACGCGGTGGAAGCGCTCGTGCAGCGCGCGTACCGGGGCGACGCGAGCCGAGCCGGTTGGACCACCGAGGCCGACCTGCTGGACGGGCAGCGCACCGATGCGGAAGACGTCGCCGACGCCATCGAGCGCCACCTGATGTTGCTGGCGTACCACGGCGAGCGTCTCGTGGCGTCGGTGTTGCTCCGCATCGAGCCGGACGCCGTGCTGCTCGGCATGTTCGCAGTCGAGCCTACGCTGCAGGGCGCGGGGCTCGGCCGGCTGGTTCTCGACGAAGCCGAGCGCACCATGCGCGAACGCCTGGGCGCCACGCGCGGCCGGATGACCGTGCTCGCGCAGCGCCCGGAGCTACTCGCCTGGTACGCGCGGCGTGGCTGGCAGCTCACCGGCTCGCGGCAGCCTTTTCCGCACGGCAACGCTCGTTTCGGACTGCCCCGGCGCGCCGACCTCGAGTTCGTGGTGCTGGAAAAAGCGCTGGCTTAAGCGCGCCGCGCGGGAAGCGCCTCGGCTTGCAAGGCGAGCGCCTCGTCGAGGGCGGCTTCGTGTTCCTCGGCACGCAGCGAGTTGCGCACCATCTCGATCCGCGGGCGCCCCCCTTCCCCTTCGACCCGTGCCACGATGCGCGCGGCGCCGATGCGCGCGAGCGGGTCGGCGTCCGGATTGGCGAGCACGTCGTGCAGCTGCTCGAGGGACAGCTGAGACGAACGATAGCCACCTCCACGTCCCGACAGCTCCGCGGCCATGCGGTCTAGCTGGGCGTGCCACTCCGCAGTGGGCAGCGCGCCTTGGTGCAGCAGCTCGCCCGTCACGTCGATTCGGCGCGGCCGAGCGAGGCCACGCGCGCGGTCCATGGCAGCCGTGACGTGCTGCACGACCAGGTCGGCCTCGTAGCGGGACAGCACGCCGCGACCGGGTCGCTCCCGGATGGCGAACCGCTGCGGAAATGGGTGCCCACGCGTCCACAGCAGCAGCTCGCACTCGGTGCGCTCGACGTGGCTGAGCTCGCGCCAGTCGATGCCGTAGCGCGAGCTGCTCACGGCAAAGGTCATGCCGTCTTCTGCCATGGTGAACACCGGCGCCTTGCGGAAGTGGCTTATGGCGGCGAACACCAGGGTCCACGCAAGCATCACGGCCGCCAACGCTGCAGGTGCCATCGCGCCGAACGCGGCGGCCACCGGCAACACGTAGACGCTGGCGAAGGCGAAGAGTAGCGGGACGGTGGCCGGGCGTGCGTCGCGAAACGCAAGGGTACCCACGCCCTTCCAGCCGATGCCGAGCGCCTGGCAGATTGCCTGCGTCGCGCCCTCGTCCAGGCCTTCGAGCACGAGCGGCAGTGCGCCGCGCTGCTGGAGCGTCAGATCCCAGCCCTCGGCGCCGCGCGCGGTGGTGGCGCCGGTGACCTTCCGGGCATCGATACGCCACTGCCGAGCGCCCGCATGCACGCCGATTGCCGCGGCTTCGATCGTGATGCGCCCCGCGACGGTGTGCTCGCGGGCGCCCCGGAAGTAGTCGAGCCACTGGAACAGGCCGCCCGCAAACGTGAGGCCCAGACCGATGGCGGCAGGCACCAGGTGCAACGCCATGGCGAGCACCACGAGCGCTTGCAGGCCAAGCACGT
>JAYUXI010000257.1:0-1660 GCA_043753085.1 Myxococcales bacterium
GGCACCATCCACACGAGCGTGGCCATCACGATCAGCTTGTCCGCCAGGGGGTCGAGCAGCTTGCCGAGCACGCTCTCTATGTTCATGCGGCGCGCCAGCCATCCGTCGAGCAGATCGGTGAAGGCGGCGAGCGTGAAGATCAGCGCGGCGAAGTAGCAGTTCCTGCGGTCGCCCTTTTCCAGGAAAAACAGACACGCCGGGATCATCACGATGCGGGCGAAGGTGAGCAGGTTCGGCAGGTTCCACACGTCTGCAAACAGGCTCTTGGTCCGCGCGCGTCGATCCAACGCGCGGCCAGGCAGCTCGGGGGACGGTACCAGATCGCTCACGCACTCGGTCGTACCACGCCGGGCGGTGCAGACCGGCACTTACGCACGCAAAAGGAGCAGCCGACCGTGACCGGTGGCGCGCAGCAAGCCGCGTTGTCCGAGCTCGGCATCCTCGTACGGTGCGATGTCGACTCCGCCGTCGCACGCCACGAAGACCTCGCGCCGGATCATGAACGCGCGCCCCCGCAAGGGCATCTCGACGAGGCCGCCAGCGATCTCGAGCATCGCGAGCGCGTCGGCCCGAAGTCGCAGCAGCCGGATGCGCACGCCGTCCTTCCACTCGAACTCGGTGGGGCCGTCGCCGTGCATCTCGCCGTGCGCGAGCACGTGCTCCGGACGAACCGCGAGGCCGAAGCCGCGTGCATCGGCTTTGCTTGCGATGCTGCGTGCATCGGCTTGCTCGGGTGCGATTACCAGCGCATTCTTGCGGCCACGCGGCGCGAGCACCAACCGGCCTTCCCCCGCGAAGCGCACCCAGGTCTCGACGCTGTTCGGCGCGAGCTCGCGCGTGATCGGCGTTTGCTCGAGAGTGCCCTCGAAGCCGAAGACGCCTTCGCCGCGCACGGTGAGCGGCGCGTTCCTCCGCACGTCGACCACGCACAAACCCGCTCGCGCATCTGTCCCCCGTCGCCCGAGCTCGGCAGGGTTGGTGGAGCCGAGCGCGGGTGGCCCGACGCCGAAGAACGGGCTCACCTCGAACGCGGGCGCAGGCTCGCGGGACGGCGTGGCAGGCCGTGGCTGGTCCGGCTCCGGCGAGAAGCTGGGCAGGCGCGCGATCTCGGGATCCGGGGGTGGCGGGTGGCTCGGCCGAGGCGCGAAGGGCGGCCGGGTCGGACGCAGGCTCGACGGGGCGTAGGCGGCGGGGGTGACGACGTCGCTCTCGATCGCTTCTTCGTGCGGGCGCCCGGGCTCGTGCGTGGTCCAGGTGCCGCGGCTCGTTGGCTGCGACGGTGCGGCGAGCCGAAACTCCACGCGCTCTTCGGCGAGCTCGTCGAAGAACGCCGAGGCCACGTCGCGCACGCGGTTGGCTTCGAGCGGATCGGGCCGGCCTTCGGCCAGGGCGCGAGCGCGTTCGGCCTGGCGCGGATGGCCGCCGAGCTCGTAGGCGCGGGCGGCCTTGCCGTGCTCGCCGAGACGCTCGTGCGCGAGGGCGAGGTAGGCCCACGCGCGGGTGTGGCTGGGATCGGTGCCGACGACGGCGATCAGCGCTTCTTCGGCGAGCGCGTGCTGGCCCGTTTTCAGGTAACACACCGCGAGGTTGACCTTGAGGCTGAGCGTGTCTGGATGCGCAACCGCCAGCACCCGGTAGATTTCGATGGCGCGCGGGTACA
>JAYUXI010000258.1:0-4330 GCA_043753085.1 Myxococcales bacterium
AGCAAGTGCTCGGCCGTCGACGTGTCCACCACCTCGACACCGGTGAGGTCGACGATGGCGTACCGCGCCTTTTCTTCTACGATCGACGAGAGCAACGACTCCATCATGTCGGCGGTGCGCTGGCTGTCGACAATGCCGACGACGGGCAAACAGATGATCTCGTCCCACACGCGGATGATCGGCGTCGACAGCGCACGCAGCGCGGCCGACTGTTTTTCCAGGCGCTCTACCGTCTCGCGCAGCTTGAACTCGGTTTGCACGCGATCGCTCACGTCGACCGCGAAGCCGCACACGCCGACGATCTTGCCGCTGGCGTCGTGGACCGGCGCGTAGTGATCGTCGAAGTAACGGCCGGGGAACGGCTCGTTGAGGATGGCGGTGGGCGTGCCCTCGAGGGCGAGACGGATGCAGGCCTCGGTGGGCGTGTCCTTGTTGGCGTCGAGCACGTTGTGCCCGTCCAGCTCCTGCAGACTCTTCGCTTCTTCGGAGCCGCCCAACACGAAGTCGAGCTTGCCTTCGGTATCGGCGGCGAAGAGCAGAACGTTGGCGTCCGCGAGCAAGGTCTCGACGACGGCGAAACGGCCCTCGTCGCCCGGAGCGAGCGTGAACACGAAGCCGGCATCGTGGACGCCGCCAGAAGCCCGGAAGGAACGACCGCCGGGGATGGCCAGCTTCATACCGTCGACCGCGCCGTTGCGGGCGCGATCGAGCAGGTCGATCATGGGTGCGCCGACCACTTCGAGGAGCGAGGCGCCGGCCAGCAAGCCGGCCTGCTGGCAACGCGGCGAGGACTGCACGATGCGGCCTTCGCCGTCGAGCTCGAGCAAGTAGAGCCCTGGGTGCGCAAACAAGTCTGAACTCAAACCGTCCTCCGGTCGTTTGGCGTCGTCATCGTCATCGTTCTCCGATCGGCAGCCGTTGCCCCGCCGACCGCGGGATCATCGACGAAGTCGCACTGAAAGATCTACCAAGAAGAAGTACCGTTCCGTTTCCGGCCAAGCGAACGCGGCGACTCGAGGGCGCCATGGCGCCGTCGCCATCGAGCGTGACCGCGAGCTCGCCTGCCCAACCAACCAAGCTGGCAGCATGCAGTTCGAAGTCGTCTCCACTGCGGACATCGTACGTGAGAAACGTGTCGGGGAGACCCAAGACCAGCATGCCCTCGCCAGAAAAGGTCAGCATCTCGAGCGGCCACGGCGCCTCGTGGCGGAACGGGCCGCCTTCGCCATCGGGTGCGTCGAACGCGACCACGTAGCGATCGTTCACGACCAGGTTTTCGCCGGCGAGATCCAGCAGGTGCAAGGTCTCGGCTTCGTGGCGCGGAGCCAGCAAAATGCGCCCCTCGGACAGCCTGGCGAAGCCCTTGTTGGTCCCCGCTGCGGTCGCCCGGGAGCCCGCGCTGGAACACGCCGCGAAGGATCGAGCGTCGTAGTGCACGGGACCGGAAGGTGGTACCGACGCGCACACCAGCCCCGACGGGTGCCGCGACCACGCCGCGTCGCTCGGCACCACCAAGAGCGCGGCCAGCGTGAGGTCGAGCAAGGTGCGCGCTGGTCGCGACTCGCGGTCGCCGTCGTGCGTGATCTCGGGCTCGACCAGCAGGCCCGAGAAGGAGCGCGGCATCTCGGTCAGGCCGGGATCGGTCTCGAAGCGCGCGGGCGGCGACGTGCGCCGGTTTGGGTCACGCAGCGCTTCGATGCCGCGGGTCTCCTGCGCGGCGTGGCTCTCGGGCTTGGCGATGTCGTCTTCGTCTTCGTCCGCAGCGAGCTCGTCTTGCGGGCGGCCCCCCGCGCCTTCGCGCACGAGCTCGCCGCGGCGCATCCGGTGCGCGGCCTCCGCGTAACCGCCGGCCAGATAGGCGGCGCCGGCGTCCTGGTACTGGCCCCGGTGCTCGAGGGCCACGCCGAGGTAGCCCCAGAGTCGAGCGTTGGTGACGCCGCGGGTGACCAGCCGAAACAAGACTACGAAGGCTTCGTCGTAGCGCGCGGCGCGAAGCAGACAGAGCGCTTCGTTCAGACGCAGCGACGGGATCTCTTCCGCCTCGAGGGCGACCGACGCGTAGCGTGCCGCCGCCGACGAATAATCACCGGCCAGGTAATCCAGCTTGGCGCGGAGCGCGCGCAGCGCGAGTCCGCCGCCCTCCTCGCCCAGGCTCTCGTCGAGCAGCGCCGTGGCCTGGTCCGCGTTGCCGTCGGCCACGAGCCGCTGTACGCGCTCGATGGTGGCGCGTTCGAGCCCCGTCGAGACGGACAGAATCGCGTCGTCGAGAAGGCCCTTGGACAGCGGGTCGCTCGGCAGGGTCAATTGGTGAGGGGGACGGCGGCGGAAGGCGCGCGCAGGAAGCGCCGGATGGTGCTGACCAGGTGGTCGCGCTCGATCGGCTTGGTGAGGTATTCGATGCAGCCTACACTCATCGCCCGGTCGCGATCTTCCTGGCTCGCGTGCGCGGTAAGCGCCACGACGGGAATGTGCGCGAGCGTGGCGTCTGCCTTGAGCCTGCGGGTTGCCTCCCAGCCGTCGAGACGGGGCAGCGACAGATCCATCAGTATGAGCTCGGGCATTTCGCGCGCGGCGCGCTCGATGCCGTACTCGCCGTCTTCCGCCTCGACGACCTCGAACTCGCCGGACAGATAGCGCCGCACGATGTCACGGTTCTGCGCCGAGTCTTCGATGTAGAGCACCTTGGGGAGGCGCGCCACGCCGTGGTTGCGCTGGCTGAGCAGGGCCTGCTTCGCTTGTTCGACGACGACTTCGAGCGCCACGCCGCCCTTGGTGATGAGGCGCGCCATGCTGTCGCGCAGGCCGCGCTCCTCGTCGTGGGAGAGATCCTTGCCGGTGAGGACCAGCACCGGCACCTCGATCTTCTCGTCGCGCATCGCCCGCAGCACCTCGAAGCCGTCGATGCGCGGCATCACCAGGTCGAGCACCACCAGGTGCGGAGCGTGGGCGCGCATGCTGTGCAGCGCTTCTTCGCCGTTCTTGGCCTCACTGATGGTGAAGCCGGCGCGACGCAGATGGCGGGCGACGAGCTCGCGCGTGCTGTCGTCGTCATCGACCACGAGCACGTCGGAGGCGCCCTGGGCCACCGTGTTGCGAACGACCGACACGAGGCGCTCGGGCTCGATCGGTTTGACCAGATATTCGCACGCGCCGAGGCTGAAGCCGCGGGCGCGTTCTTCCTCGATCGAGATGATCACGACCGGAATGTACGACAGGGCGATGTCGGCCTTGAGCTGCGCCAGCACGTGCCAGCCATCGAGCTTGGGCAGGTGCACGTCGAGCAAGATGAGCGACGGGCGATACTTGCGCGCCGCTTTCAAGCCTTCCATGCCGTCGGCGGCGACCAGGACCTCGAACCCTTCGGCCTCGAGCTGGCGCTTGAGCAGCTGCTGTACCATCGGGTCGTCGTCGACGACGAGCACACTGGCGCGAACGGGAACGGGTTTGGCGAGCACGGCCTCGGCGCCGGCCTGGGGCAAGGCGCCGCCGTCGAGCACACCCGGCAACACGACCGTGAACGTGGTGCCGCGGCCGACCGTGCTGGTGACCGTGACTTCGCCCCCGAGCACGCGCGTGACCTCGCGCACGATGGCAAGGCCCAGGCCCGTGCCGCCGTACTTGCGCGTGGACGAGCCCTCGACCTGACGGAACTTCTGGAAGATGACCGCAAGCTGCTCCGCCGGAACGCCGATGCCGGTGTCCTCGACGGTGATGACGAGCGCGGTGCCGCGCGCAGTGGCTTCGACGGCGATCTCGCCGCTGTCGGTGAACTTGGCGGCGTTGGAAAGCAGGTTGAGCATCACCTGGCGCAGCTTGAGCGAGTCGCTCATGGCGCTCCGTGCGCTCTCGGCCACGTTGTAGTGGAGAGACACGTCTTTGCCCTTCAGGGTCTCGCGGACGGTCTGCGCGCACTCCTCGATGAGCGAACCCACGTCGAACCGTTCGTTGGCGACGTCGACGCGGCCGGCCTCGATCTTGGACAGATCGAGGATGTCGTTGATGAGGGCCAGCAGCGTGCGTGCGTTCAACTTGACTACGTTGAGATCGCGCCGTCCGTGCGGGGTGAGGCGCGAGCCTTCTTCGCGCATGAGCAGATCGCAGTAGCCGAGGATGCCGTTGAGGGGGGTACGGATCTCGTGGGAGAAGTTGGCGAGAAACTCGCTCTTGAGGCGGGCCGCTTGCTCCACCTCTGCGGCGCGCTCTTCCACCAGGTGCTTGGCCTGGGCGAGCTCCGACGCGAGCTTGTCGAGCTCCACGTTCTGTTGGCGGATCACCTCCATCTGCAAGGCGCGCTGCTGGAACGAAGCCAGCGCCTTGGCCGCCACGGTGC
>JAYUXI010000259.1:0-1656 GCA_043753085.1 Myxococcales bacterium
CGAGCCGGCCAAAGCAGGGCTCGTGAAGGCGGCCGGCCTGCGGCGCGCGGCGGCGGACGTACCGCTCGACGCCAGCACGAAGAAAGATGTAGAGCGCACATTCCGGTCGCTGGAGCGCCTCGGCGAGGCGCGCGCGAAGCTGCAGGACTCGGCCAAGACCAGCGAGACCGCGAAGAGCGTGCTCGCCATGCTCGACACCAAGATCGACCAGCACGTGAGCGCGCTGCAAAAGCATCTGACCGCCACGATGGCGGTGCACGCGGCCGAGGCCGCCAAGGACGACGGGGCGGCGGCCAACGTCGAGGCCAAGGGCTCGGGGCTCGAAGAGGCCACGAAGCTGCTCGCCGAGCTCGACGCCGAGCTGAAGGGGGAGCTGCCCGAGGAGGAGAGCGCTGCGGCGGCGGTCAAGGCCAGCTAGGCCGGGGCGGCAACGTGGGCTTGCTTCAGCGCGCTGCGTGCTCGGCCAGTAGCGCAGCGAGTTTGGCGTGCAGGTCCTGCTCTCGGTGGTAGCCGCGCGCCGTGATCGTCGAGAGATGCTCGCGCACCACGTCCAGGTCGACCGGCGTGTCGAGAAGACCAAGAGCGTCCGTGCGATCATGCGGGCGGTCGGCCCGCATCGAGAGCACTTTCATCGCGAGTAGCTCCTCGAGCTCCGCCACGCGAACGAGACCGGCGAAAGGGATCTCGAGGACGCTGGCGCGCTCGACGATCTCGGCCTCGATGCCCGTGCTCGCAAACAGCAGATCCACGATCGAGGCCCCGTCGGGAGCCCGTAGGCGCACCGTGGAGAGTCGATGGACGACTTCGTGCTCGACGGTGGCCACGGGATGGTACCCCGCGAGCGCGAGGACCAAGCGCTCGGCATCCGCGTCGTCGCGGACGACTACCGCGATGTCGATGTCGCGGGTGAAGCGTGGCTCGGCGCGCGCCGAGACCGCAAGCCCACCGACCAACGCGCAGGCACGGCCTCGAGTGTGTAGGTCGCGCATCGCACTCGCGAGGGCAAGCGCACGGCGCTGCAGCACTTCACTCACGTTGCAGGATCCACGCTTCGAGCAGGCCATCGATGGCGCTTTCGCTGAGCGACACATGCATGCGGCGCAACGTGGCGCGCTTCATCGCCAAGCCCATCTCCATCATCTCGAGTGCCTCCAGCAGCTTCTCGGCTGGGGGGGTCGCACGCGCGCGCCGGAGGTCGTCTTCTCGAAGCGGGTCCACGAGCACTAGAGTAGCAGTCCTGCGGCGGGCGCCAGAGAGTTACAGCCTTCTGGCGTCGGGGAGCTTGCCGAGGCCGCAGTCGAACGTTCCGAGAGGCACGTGGCCGGAACGCTGGGCGACGGCAAGGATCAGGCAGTCCGAGAAGCCGAGCTTCGGGTTCTTGCGGAAGTGAGCGAGCGCGCTCTTCACGACGTCTGCGTCCTGCACGACGAGCTGCCGGTGCTCCAGCAGCATCTCCAGCCCGGCGATCAGCGGCGCCGCCTTCACGCGATACACTGCCGTGAGGACACAAACGGCTTCCATAAGAACGAGCGTCGAGATCCAGGCGCCGTCCGCGACGAACGCCTCTGCGGCGGCCAGCTGCTTGGCATCGTCGCGAACGAGGAGCCGAACCAGCACGTTAGTGTCAACGGCGCGCATGCCGCGCTCTGACGTGGG
>JAYUXI010000260.1:0-4322 GCA_043753085.1 Myxococcales bacterium
TGGCCGGCAGCGCGAGCTTTCCCGCCGTCCGCCACGCACACGTACCGGAGGTAGCGAAGAAACCCGGTGGGCGCGTCGCCCATCTGCGCGAGCCACAGGGCGGAGCCGACGCGCGAAGCGATCGAGCGCGGCACGGGCAGGGGGCGCCGGGCCGCCAGCCGGATGCCGACCGAGAGCGGCAACACGCCGTCGCCCACGATGTTGAAGACGCCGGGCACGTTGCGGAACACCGCCCACTTGAGCGCGCCGATCGCGTCGACCTCGTGGAGGAGCTGGATGACCGGATCGTAGCCGAGGAGCGTGGGCACCAACGTGCGGCCGAGATAGCGAGAGATCAGGTTGTCGACGGTGGGGCCCAGAATGGGAGCCGTGCGCAGGACGGTGACGGTCACCTCGGGGTGGTCGTCGCGAAAGCGCGCCACTTCCTTTTCGGCCTCGATTTTGTCGGCGAACCATGGCTCGCTGCGCGGGGCCGCGAGCTCGGAGCTCTCGGGCAGGAAGTTCGGGTTCTGCGGGTTGGCTCCGTAAAGCCAGGTCTGCGACCAGAGCACCAGCTTGGTGACCTGGGTGCGACGCAAGGCGCGGACCAGCCGCATGGTGCCCACGCTCTCGAGCTCGTGCGCGAAGGCCGACGCGTGCGACGGCGCGTCGAGGAACGCGACGTGGACCACGGTGTCGATCTTCTCCTGTTCGAGGGTGGCGGCAAGCTTGGTCTCGGCCCCCGGCGCGGTGAGGTCGGCCACCAGGCTCTGCAGCCGGGTGCCGCTGCGTGCGCTCGGCGTCGTGGGCTCGTCGTCGATCGCGAGCAGTCGCTCGACCTTGTCGTCGTCCTCGAGCAAGGCGATCAGATTGCGACCCAGAAACGAGCGTGCGCCGACGATGGCGATGCGGCGCCCCACATCACCGGGTTTTCCTGCGCCCCCTCGTTCGATCATGCGAGCGCAGCCTACCCAAAGAGCGTGTTCTGCGCGTGACGATTCTGATCGTGGTAACGTCCCGGCATGACCTTGGACCGGCTCGCTCCGCAGAGTCTCGGCCCATACGAGCTCCTGGAGTCGTTGGCCACGGGTGGGATGGCCGAGGTGTATCTCGCCAAGCGCTCGGGGCCGCACGGCTTCCAGAAATTTTTCGCGGTCAAACGCATTCTGCCGCAGCTGGCAGAAGATGCGGACTTCGTCGGCATGTTCGTCGACGAGGCGCGCATCTCGGCGCAGATGTCCCACCCGAACATCGTGCACGTGTTCGACTTCGGCGAAGACCGCGGCGAGCTCTACATGGCGCTCGAGTACGTGCACGGCACCAGCTGCGCGAAGCTGCTGCGCACCGCCAGGGCCACGGCCAAAGGCGAAGGACTCGGCATCGAGATCGCGCTGCACATCGCCATCGGCGTGCTGCGCGCGCTCGAATACGCGCACGGCCTGGCCGACGAGCGCGGTCGGCCGCTGCAGCTCGTTCACCGTGACGTGTCGCCGGGCAACGTGCTCCTGCACGAAAGCGGTGGGGTCAAGCTGGCGGACTTCGGCATCGCCCGCGCCACGCCGATCGAGCGCCGCACCGACGTCGGACAATTGAAAGGAAAGCTCGGGTACATGTCCCCCGAGCAGGTGCTCGGCGCCCCCCTCGACCACCGCAGCGATCTGTTCACCCTCGCCATCGTGCTCACCGAGCTCATCACCCGGAAGCCGCTGTTCGCGGGCGCCGCCGAGCTCGATGTGCTCACCCGCATCGGCGCCGCGGATCTCTCGTCGCTCGCCAGCCTCGGCAGCGACGTGCTCCCGGCCGATCTGCGCGAGGTCTTGCACGTGGCCATGGCCAAGACCCCCGAGGGCCGCTTTTCGAACGCGCGCGCCTTTCTCGACGCGCTGGAATCGGTGGTCAATGCACACGATTACTTCATCGACCCACTGAAGCAAGCCGAGCTCCTCCGCGATCTCGACCTGGTGCCGCCGCATCCGGGGGAGCGCACCTCGCGCGAGCGCCTGTCGCAGGCGCCGTCCAAGCGCACCAGCGCCAGTGCCAGCACCATGCCGGACGCCAAGGAGGCCGCCGAAGGAGCGCTGAGCGAGCGCTGGAGCCTGCAGCAGATGGGCACCGTGCTCGGGCCGCTGGCGTACCCGGCTCTGGTCGAGCTCTTCGCCACCGGCAAGGTCGGGCAAGACGCGCTCATCGCGCGTGGCCGCAGTGGCGTCTACCTGCCGCCGCACCGCTTTCCCGAGCTCTCGCGCTTCATCACCAGCCCGGCGCTCAAGTGGACTTCGAACATGCCCGAGGGCACCATCGACCACGCGCAGCTGCTGCGCCAGACGCTGCCGTCGCGCGTGTTCTACCTGGCCAACCGCCGCGAGACGGGCGCGCTGCTCCTGCAAGACGGCGAGCGCCGCAAGCGCATCTACTTCGTGCGTGGCGTACCCGAATACGTGGCCTCCACCGACAAGAGCGAGCTGCTCGGTGAGCTCCTGGTCCGCAAGGAGCGCATCCTCCGCATGGAGCTCGACATGGCCGTGGCCATGCTGCCCAAGTTCGGCGGCCGCCTGGGCGACGCGCTGGTCGGGCTCGGCGTGCTGCGCCCCGCCGAACTATTTCGCGCCATCCACGGACAGCTCGAAGACCGCCTGGTCGAAATCTTTTCGTGGCGCGGCGGCGAGGTGGCGTTCATGCCCGGCGAGCGCAGCCAGGAAGAGTCGCTGCCGTTCAACGTCGACCCCTATCCGCTCATGGCCCGCGGCATCCGTGAGCACTACACCGAAAGTGAGCTCCGCGCGATCTTGCAGTTCGGCGAGCTCACGCCGGTGCGACCGTTGCCGGTGCGCATCCATTCGTTCCGGCTCGAGCCGCTCGAAGAACGCATGCTCCTCGCCGTCGATGGCCCCACCACCGTGGCAGATCTGATCCAGAAGTTCGCGCGGATCGCCTCGGCCGAGACCGTGCTCCGCGTGATCCTGTTCGGCCTCTCGTGCGAGGTCCTCGAGGCGACTGGCTGGGAGCCGTTCACCTCCACCCGGCACCGCTGACCATGGCCACGTTTTCCTCGGGCGAATGGAAGTCTGCGCCGTCGCTTCTCGTCGTCGACGACGAACCCGGCGTCCGCGAGGTGCTGGGCATGCTGTTCAAGCGCGCCGGGTACGCGGTGACTCTGGCTGCGGGCGTGGTGCCCGCGCGCGACGCGATCGCCAACTCGCCGCTGCCATTCGGTGTGGTGCTCACGGATCTCACCATGCCGGACGGCACTGGCCTCGAGCTCTTGACGCGCGCGAAGGAACGCACGCCCACCACCGAGGTCATCGTGATGACCGCGCATTCCAGCGTGGAAGCGGCGCTCTCGGCCATGAAGGACGGCGCCTACGACTTCGTCACCAAGCCGTTCTCCAACGCCGAGCTGAAGGCCATCGTCGAAAAGGCGTTCGAAAAGCGCGCCATCGCCATGGAGAACGCACGTTTGCGCGCCCAGCTGGCCAAGCAGGTGGGGGTCGATCTGCTCGGAACCTCGACGGCCATGCACCGCGTGAAAGATCTCATTGCACGGGTGGCCAACTCGCGCAGCACCGTGCTCGTCACGGGCGAGAGCGGCACCGGCAAGGAACGCGTGGCGCGCGCCGTGCACGACGCCTCGGAGCGCGCGCGGGCGCCTTTTCTGGTGGTCAACTGCGGGGCGCTGCCGGAAGCCCTGCTCGAGAGCGAGCTGTTCGGCCACGAGAAGGGCGCGTTCACGGGCGCCCAGCAGCGCACGCGGGGTCTGTTCCGCGAGGCCGAGGGCGGCACGGTCTTTCTCGACGAGGTCGGCGAGCTGCCGCTGGCCATGCAGGTCAAGCTGCTGCGCGTGCTGCAGGAAAAGAAGGTGCGGGGCGTGGGCGAGAGCCAGGAGTCGGCGGTCGACGTGCGCGTGCTGGCGGCCACCAACCGCAGCGTCGAGGACGACGTCAAGACCGGCAAGTTCCGTCAGGATCTGTACTATCGCCTCAACGTCATCCGCATCGACGTGCCGCCGCTGCGAGAACGCCTCGAGGACGTGCCGCTGCTGCTGGCCCATTTTCTCCAGCGCGCCACCAAGGAGCACGGCAAGCTCGTGCGCGGTTTTTCGCCCGACGCAATGCGTGCACTCTCCAACTATCGCTTTCCGGGCAACGTGCGCGAGCTCGAGAACTTGGTCGAGCGCGGCGTGGCCTTGGCGGAGGGGCAGCTCGTGGCGCTGGGCGATCTGCCGCAGGAAGTGAGCGGATCGCTGGCCAACCCGCTGCCGCAGCTGGCCTTGCTCGGAACCGGCACCATCGAGCTCGACAGCGTGCTCGCCGAGGTCGAGCGCCGCCTCATCGTGCAGGCGCTCG
>JAYUXI010000261.1:0-10400 GCA_043753085.1 Myxococcales bacterium
GGCGCCACCTGGTTCGACCTCGCCGCCAAGTACCTGGGCGACAAAGAGCGATCCGACGTGCTGGCCAAGGCCAACGGCGCGGTGCCCTGGGTGGCGCCGGAAGAAGGGCGCGAGATTCTGATCTTCCCGGTGGTGGCGCACATCGCCGGACCCGGTGAATCGCTCACCACCATCGCGCACAAGTACAAGCTCGACCCCGAAAAATCCTGGCAGCTCGGCTTGTACAACCATCGCAAGCGGCAAGAGCTCGAGCCCGGCGAGGTGCTGCTGGTGCCGCTGGTGGATCTCACGCTGGACCCACGGGGAAAGCGCGAGGCCGAGGCGTACCACCGCTTCGCCTTGGGCGAGGCACGCGGCAAGGACTTCGACGCCCAGAAGGCGGCGAAAGGGCAGCTCGACGCACTGACCGCAGCGCTCGACAACGGCAACTACCCGGCGGTGGTGGCGGTGGGCAATGCACTCGGTGGCGCCGGTGATCTCTCGCGCCCGCAGCAGGCGGCCATTTCCCGCGCGCTGCTGGAAGCCTACGTGGCGCTGGGCGCGACCGACCTGGCAGAAGAGGCCTGCCGCCACTTCGGCGACGTGGCCACCGACGACGAGCCGGAGCTTTCGTTCGACCCGTCCTGGATCTCGCCGAAGGTGCTCGCGGCCTGCCGCAAGTAGGTCACCAAGCTGCGTACGCGGCCGGCAAAGCGAGATCTCGATAGGTCTCTGTATCATGCACGTTCTTGTGCAGCTTGCGAACCGCAACTGCGCCGTCGCTCGAGACGTCGTCGGTGAGGGGCAATGCCAGGACGTCGAGCCTGCCGATACGGTCTTGTCGTGCGCCGAGCACCGCGAGCAAAGCATCTTCGTCGGTGAGGGAGCCCGATACGCCGAGGACTTGCCACGAAGCCGGTAGATCGCGTTCCAGCAGCGCAGCGAGAAAGCCGGGCACGTCGGGCACGCCTTCCAGATGCACTTCCCGCAGCTCCGACGCGCGCAGCGAATGCAGCGCCGCCGCCAGCACCGCGAACGGCGCCGGCTCCGAGTCGGAAGCGACCGAGATCACGAGCCGGGTGAGCGCCGGAAACTCGCAGCCACCGAGACCGCGCAAGAACGCGTCGCTCAGGGGCTCGCCGAGCACGTGCAGTTCCCGGAGGATCGGGTGCTTGCACGCTTTGAGCGCCAGCTTGCCGGTGAAAAAAGCGCGCTCCAGCGAAGGAAAGGCTCCGAGCGTGGGCGCGAGCTCACCGATCGAGTTGTTGGCCTGGCGCGTTTGGGTCTGCGCAGGCGTGTCGAACACGAAGGCGCTCACCGACGAGAAGCGGCGACCCGCGATGGCCTTGGTCCAGTGGGCGCCGGGACTGGTGAGATCGCAGATCACCTGCACGCGCTTGGGTGCATCCTGCGAGAGACGGCGCAACAAGGTGACGCACGCCGCGTCGGGAACGCTGGCTTCGCCGCGGAAGGTGACCGTCCAGCGGCCGTCGGTGGAAGCCACGGCCACGTTCTCGTCTGCAGGCTTGCCGGTGCGAGCGGCTTCTGCGCCGACCGGCTCGGGCGCGCTGACCGCGTACCCGTCGCGCTTGCGCAAGCCGATCACCCGCTCGAGGTGCTCGGTGCTGGCAGCGATCGACGCGAAGTCCTGCACCACGCCGTTGGTGATGAGGCGCGTGCCATCGTGGGTTATCATCACGATCGAGTCGGGGTTGGACTGGGTGAGCGTGTAGCGCAGCGGCAGCGGCGATTCTCCCGAGCCAGCGTTGGCCGGCTCGCGGAAGCCCTTGGCGACTTTCTCGCGGGTGAGCCGGTCGGCGTCGGCCGTGGCTTCTTCCGCGGTAAGAAACGTCTTGCTCTTGGTCTGGCCGTTGGTGCCGATGCGGCCGAACTGCACCGCATGCGACACGTCGGTCACCTCGATCTCCCAGAATTTGCTCGAGGCTCCCTCGACGAACTCGAAGCGACGCTTGGCCATGGCCTGCCCTAGCAGGTTTCCGACCCGGCCAGGTGACCGCTGCCTCTGCCGCTTCGATCTCGGCAATCTCGCCTGCTTCCAGGATGCGCGATCGGACCAGAAAGTGGGCAATCTGCGCGCCGCCGAGCAGTACGTTGGCGCCTCCTTTCTTGCCTCCCGTACGAGATCGACGCGCCGGTCGTCTGCTCGGGTTCTCGATGCTCTCGCTGGTCGAATCCGGAGTCAGCCTGTGCGACGTGGCCTGCAGCACCGTGGATCGCATCTTTTGCGCTTCATGTTCGCGAGTGCTCAACGCCGGCGCAACAGCACGCTGCGGTTGTTCGCAGGCATCGCCACCGTGTCTTCGTGTGCCAGCCCAAGCTCCGCGGCGCGCGCGAGCACGGCCTCGAGGTCACGCACTCCCCAGCGCGGGTCGCGACGCTGCAGGTCAGCGTGGAAGTGCGCGTTGCTCTCCGCGGTGTGCGTGCCGCCTTCTCGATACGGACCGTAGAGGATCAGCGGGGCGCCAGCGGGAAGCACCTTCGATGCGCCATGTAGCAGTCCCTCCAGCGCTTCTGGCGGCGCAATGTGAATCATGTTCACACACAAGATCGCATCGGCCGAACGCACGGGCCACGGCCAGCCGCCGGCGTCCAGGACGAGTGCAGGATGCACGTTCGCGATTTCGCCGCACCACGCGTCGATGCTGACCAAGGCCTCGGGGTCGACGTCCGTCGGCTGGATGATGAGCCCGGGGAACGCGGGCCCGAAGAACGCTGCGTGCTCACCGGAGCCGCTGGCAATCTCGAGCAGGGTACCGCGAGCGGGCAGCACCCGTTGCAACACGGCGAGCAGGCATTCGCGGTTGCGCTGGGTGGCAGGAGCGTAACGGCGGCCCAGCATCAAAGCACCGGCAACGCGGCGAGCAGCGCCTCGGCGAGAGCAGCCTCCGATACGTCGTCGGTACGCTCGCCCACGACTTCGAGCATCTCGTCTTCGCAGGCGAGGGCCAGGGTGGCCACCAGCACGTCGCCCCGGTGCACGGACAGATCGAACAGGCCTTCTTCGTCGGCCACGCGCGTGTCGAGCAGCCGACTCAGGATGGCGCCCAGCTGCGCGGGCGCCTCGTCCGGGTCCATGCCCAGATCGGCGTAATCGAGCTCGAGCTCGACCGGGTGACCGCTTGAGAGCTCGAGCCCCCGACGGTCCAGGGCGAAAGAGAGACCCTTGGATTCGAACGGAGAAGGCATGGGCACCTCGGTATCATGGCGCGTTCGCCGCCGCCCCCGGGATCGCGCGCAGCGGCAGGCCGGAGCCGCGCCGGCAACCTTGGTGCGGTCGCTGTCGGCCGCCGGCGCGCCGTTCCCACCGAAGGTGGCGCCGCGCGTTCACGGTCTGGCGCGCAGCACGTGTTTTCGGCGGATATTTCCCGTGGCACACTCGCTGCAGAGGACCGTGTCATGACTCGCTCTTTCGACTGGCTCCGCCACGCCGCCGTCTCTCGACCCTTGTTCGCGGCCTTCACTGCGCTTTCTTTGCTCACTGCAGGCTGTCGGGCCGGCGATCCCGATTCGTGTCTGGCCTCGCAGAATGCGTGCACCAATCCCGGCGACCGCGCCGCCGCCGACCTGGCCTTCTCGAGCCGCGGCTACGATTCGTGCCGCGACGCGGTCAGCGACAACGGCTGTGGTATCGATGCGGAAACGCTCCGCACCTGCGTCGACTCGCTGGCCACTCCGCTCTGCGTAGGGGTCGAGTTCCAGGATTTCTCACCGCAGCGCCTCTTCGAGACCACCGAATGCAAAGACGCGCTCGACGCGTTCTTGGCCTGCGAGGACGGAGACTCGAGCAGCAGCTCGAGTCGTCCGAAGGACAAGGACTGGTACGACGACTGAAACGCCTTAGGCTGTCCGGATGGATGTCCGGCGCAAGCTCGCGATCTTGGCCGACGCCGCCAAGTACGACGCGTCCTGCGCTTCCAGTGGCGGAAAGCGCAAGACCCAGCCCGGAGGGCTCGGCAACTCCGAAGGCATGGGAATTTGCCACAGCTACACGCCGGATGGGCGTTGCGTATCGCTGCTGAAAATTCTGCTCACGAACTTCTGTGTGTACGACTGCCAGTACTGCGTCAACCGCATCTCCTCGGACACGCCGCGCGCGCGCTTCACACCGGAGGAAGTCGCGAACCTCACCGTCGAGTTCTACCGGCGCAATCTGATCGAAGGGCTCTTTCTGAGCTCCGGCATCCTCAAGGATCCGGACACCACCATGGGCGAGATGGTGCGAGTCGCTCGGCTGCTGCGCGAGACCCACAAGTTCGGCGGCTACATTCACCTGAAAGGCGCGCCAGGGGCGTCGCAAGAGCTCCTCACCGCCGCGGGACGCTACGCCGATCGACTCAGCGTAAACGTCGAGCTCCCGACCGAGGGTGATCTGCAGCGGCTCGCGCCCGAGAAAAGCATGCCCGTGATCGAAAGCAGCATGGGCATCATCCGCTCTGCCATCGACGCGGGCAAGGAGCGCAGCTACCGGGGCAGCCGCGAGCAAGTGGCGCCGGCCGGGCAGAGCACGCAGATGATCGTTGGCGCCTCGCCCGCGTCCGACCAGGAAATTTTGGTCACGGCCACGCACCTCTACGACGCGTACCGTCTGCGCCGCGTGTACTACTCCGCGTACAGCCCGATCCCTCACGGCGACGAGCGCTTGCCCAGCAAGTCCCCGCCGCTGGTGCGTGAGCACCGCCTGTACGAAGCCGACTGGCTGGTGCGCTTCTACGGCTTCGAGGCGAGCGAGCTCGTCAGCGATTTGATGCCGAATCTTCGGCTGGACATCGATCCCAAGCTCGCCTGGGCGCTCACTCATCGGGAAGTGTTTCCCGTGGACGTGAACCGCGCGCCTCGCGAGCTGCTCTTGCGGGTGCCCGGACTTGGCGTGAAGAACGTCGCGCGCATCCTCGGCATGCGTCGGCATCGTGCGCTTCGGCTCGAGGACCTCGCGCGCCTCCGCGTGTCGATCAAAAAGTCGGGGCCGTTCATCGCCACCGCCGATCCCGCGCAGCTGGCCACGCGCACCCTCGACAGCGTGCATCTTCCACGGATCGTCCGCCCTGCGGTGCAGATGGGGCTGTTCGAGGCGCGGCAGGCGGCCGGATCCGGCCAGCTCTGATGCACCGCGTGGCCGTCACTACACTCGAAGAGTGGCGCGCGCACGCGCGTCGCTTGCTTGCGGCGGACGTCGAGCCCGGCGACGTGAGCTGGGACGACGCCTTGCAGCCGTCCCTGTTCGGCGACGCGACCCAGCTGGCCCCGTCGGCTCCAAAGCCGACACGGGCGCGGGTCCCCAAGGCCTTTCTGGACGCCGCCGAGGTAGTGGCGTGCCACCGCGATGGCGATCGATTCGACTTGCTGTACCGCGTGCTCTTCCGACTGACCCACGGCGAACCGGAGTTGCTGGAAGTGGCCGCCGATCCGGACACGCTGGACTTGCTGCGTCGCAAGGCTGCGGTGCTGCGTGACGTGCACAAGACGCATGCCTTCGTGCGCTTTCGCAAGCTCGAAAGCCCCGCTGAAGGAGCCCCGGAATACGTCGCCTGGCACGAGCCCGCTCATCGCTGCTTGCGTCTCGCTGCGCCGTTCTTCGCGCGGCGCTTTCCGGCCATGCGCTGGGCCATCCTCACTCGCGAAGCGTCCGTCGTATGGAATCTGCACGCACTCGAGTACGGGCCCGGCGCCGCCCGCAGCGACGCCCCCCAGCACGATGACCTGGAGGAGCTGTTTTCCACGTACTGGCGGTCCATCTACAACCCTGCGCGCATCAACCTCGCCGCCATGAAAAAGGAGATGCCGGTTCGGCACTGGGCGACCATCCCGGAGACCGCCAGCATTCCGGAGCTGGTGCGTGACTCGGTGGCGCGCGTGCAAACGATGGGTCAAGCCGCTCCCAGTGCGGCTTCCCTGCAGGTGCCCGCCACGCGATCGCTCTCGACTTTGCGCGAGGCCGCCGCGGCGTGCACCGCGTGCGAGCTGCACCGCGCCGCAACCCAGACCGTCTTCGGCGAGGGCCCAGAGCGCGCCCGCGTGATGCTGGTCGGCGAGCAACCCGGCGACGAAGAAGATCGGCGCGGCCGCCCATTCGTTGGCCCGGCGGGCCGCTTGCTGGATCGCTTGCTGCAAGAGGCGGGCGTTCCGCGCGACGAGACCTACGTGACCAACGCGGTAAAGCACTTCAAGTTCGAGCCCCGCGGCCAGCGTCGCATTCACGCCAAACCTTCGTACACCGAAGCGGTGGCCTGCCGTGGCTGGCTCGACGCCGAGATTGCCGCGGTGCAGCCGGAGGTCATCGTGTGCCTGGGCGCCACCGCAGCGCAGTCGTTCATGGGCCGCAAGTACGCGCTCACACGCTCCCGGGGCACGTTGGAAGCCACGCGCTTCGCGTCGCACTGGATCGCCACGTGGCATCCCTCGGCGGTGCTGCGCGCGGTGGACGAGCCTGCGCGCGAGCGACTGCACGCCGACTTGGTGGCAGATCTGCGCCGTGCCTACGCTGCGCTCGGCTGATCACGGAGGCTGGGTCAGCGATCGATGGGCATGTCCAGCTGCTCCACCCGCGCGAAGCAGCCTTCGTTCACGTCGAAATCCCAGCGCTCGGTCGTGAAACGAGCGGTGTCCTTCCCGTAACGGAAAAGGTTGAGCGAATTCGGCGCGTCCCAACGCACCCGTGACGACGTGGCCGTGCCTGCCTGCACGCACCACACGTTGCGCGCGAGGTCGGTGCGGGCTTCGCGCAGCGACTGCGAGTACGGCAGGTGAATGTGACCGCCGAGGATCAGATCCGCACCCGCCTTCGACCACGCCTCGAGCGCGGCCTGGTGGTTGCGCAGGATATTTTTCTGATCGCACGGCCGGCTGACCCAGATGGGCTGGTGCGTGACCACGACGCGGAGCTGTTCGGGTCGCGCACTCTGCAGCCGTTCGGCAACGCGTGTGATCTGCATGCTTCCGACATGACCATCCTTGTGCAACCAGTTGCGGGTCGTATTGACGCCGATCACCAGCAGATCGTGGGACTCGAAACACGGCTCGAGGTCGGGGCCGAAGTGGCGACGGAAGTTGCGGTACGGTGCGAACGCGCGCAGCGGCAAGTTGAAGAGCGGGATGTCGTGATTGCCCGGCAAGGCAAGCACGTTCGCCACGCCAATGCGCTCCACGAACTGGCGCGCGGCGCGAAACTGCTCTGGCTGCGCGCGCTGCGTGATGTCTCCCGACAACACCAGCAGGTCCGGCGTGAGCTTGCGCGTGACCTCGAGCAGTGCGTCGACGACGCCGGGGACCTCGGTGCCGAAGTGCGTGTCCGAAATGTGCAGGATCAGGCTCATGCCACGACAGCCTTTTCGGCGTCGGCTGGCACCAGCAGAGGCAGCGCGCGGGGCGCCACCCGGAATACGAGTGGAGTGCGCATCCACTGCACCTCGCCATCGGTCGCCACCTTGATGCGTCGCTTGCCGACCGGCCGGACGGTGAGCTTGCGTAGCGAGAATCCTTGCACGTGCTCGGCGTTTCCGAGCGTGCCGAGGGCGCCGCGCAGTGCAAGCACGAACATCTGGCGGGTCTGGATCGGCCGCACCACGACACCGGCCAGCGTGCCGTCTTCGATCCGGTTGGCTTCGGCGATGCCGATGCGCTCGAGCTGCAGCCGGTTGTTGCCGACGAACAGCGTGGGGGTCTTCAGCGAGTACGGGCGGCCGTCAGCCTCGATGTCGAGCTGGAGCTGCTTGCGATAGCGCGCCAGGGTGACGAAGCCCGCGACGACCGCCACCGCGCGGCTGCGACCAAAGCGGCTCTTGTACTCTTCGCGGTCTTCGAGCATCTGCGGGTAGAAGCCGAGGCTGGCGTTCACGAGGAAGATCCGCTCGTTCACCATGCCGACTTGCACGTGCTCGACGTGGGCGGAGAGCAATGCGCGGGCCTGGGCCTCGGTGTCCTGGGAAATTCCGTGCACTCGGCCGAACAGGTTGAACGTGCCCTGCGGAAGCACCCCGAAGGTGCAGCCGCTGCCGAGCACCGCCTGGGCCACTCCGTTCAGCGTGCCGTCGCCCCCGGCGGCCACCACGATGCCGCCTGCCGCCCGGGCGAGCTCGACGGCGCGGGCTGCCTGACGAGGCAGATCGCCGGCGTCCTCCAGCAGAAGGAACTGGTGCTCGCGCCCTGCTTCCTGGAATATCTTCGTGATGGTGGCGCGGGTCTGGTCGGTGTCGTTGTGACCGGAGCCGCCGTTCATCACGACGAAGAGCGGACCCGCGGTTCCCGTGTCGATGGGCATGGGGCACACCCTAAGTCGGCGGCGTCGCAAATCCATGGCGCCCCGCTATAGGATGGGGTCCCTCCCCCCGTGAGTACCCTTCCCAACGTCAGTCCGCGCGGCCATCCTGCCGACGCAGCGGCCAACTCGGTCCCGCGCGTGTACGGGTACGAGCTGCTTCACGTGCTGGGGGAAGGAGCGGCGGGCGTCGTGTACGAAGCGCGCAAGATCGGCGAAGGCAGGCCGCTTGCCATCAAGATCCTGCATCCGTACCTCGCCAACGACGAGCAGGTGCGTGGCCGCTTCATGCGCGAGGCCGAGATCCTCGCGTCGCTCGACGGCGACACGGTGTGTCCCGTGCTTGCCCTCGGCGAGACCGACGACACGGCGCTGCCGTACATGGTGATGCCCAAGCTGGAGGGGCAGAAGCTGAGCGACCTCGACAAGACGTCGATGAGCGCTCCGTACGCGGTCGAGCTCGTGCGCGAGATCTGCACGGCGCTCGAAACCGCGCATCGCGCGGGCATCATTCACCGGGATCTCAAACCGGACAACGTCATCGTCGGGCGGGGCCGAGTCACCGTCGTCGACTTCGGCATGGCGAAGATCGTCCGCGGCTCGCAGGACAGCAACCAGAACGCCGAGCTCACCACCAACGGTATGATCTTCGGAACGCCGGAATACATGGCGCCGGAACAGGCCCGCGGCGAGACCGCCGATCCTCGCTGCGACGTGTACGCCGCGGGGGTCATTCTCTACGAGCTGCTGTGCGGATCGGTGCCGTTCCAGGGCGCCAACGCCCTCCTCACGCTGGTCAAGGTCACCCGCGAGCAGCCTCCGCCGCTGGCTGCGCGCAGCTCACGAAGCGACATGTCCGAGGCGCTCGAAGCATGCGTGATGCACGCAATGGCCAAGGACAGAAACGATCGGTACCCTTCGGCGCGCGCCTTTCGTGACGCCCTCGTGGTGGCCATGTCCCATCCGGAGCGCGCCGCCATCTTGCGTCCCGACCACTACTTCGAGACCGAAGGCGAAGCGGGCCTCACCATGCCGCTGTCGGCGCGCATGCCGGTCGCCGGCAGCAGCGCCCGATCGCTGCCGGAGGGGCCACCGCCCTCGTGCAAGCCCATCCACGTGCGTCCGATGGCCGCGGGCGACGACGCGGGCGATCAGGAACAGACCCTCGACGTGCGCGCGTTCAAGCGCAAACGCGAGATCGAGACGATGCCCGACCTGCGCAGCGACGCGCCGCCGCCGATGGTGCCGCGGGTCACGGTCCGTCGGCCACCTTCGGCGCCGCCGTCGTCTTCGCAGGTTCGACTCCCGTCGTCTTCGCCACCGCGCATTACCACCCCGCAGCCGAGCGCCCCGATCTCTGCGCCCACGCCGCCGTGGGTCAGCCAGCCGCCGGCTTCGTCACTCACCGGCAGCACGCCCTCGTATGCCAGTCGTTTGCCGCCTTCGCTCGCTGGCCCGAAACAGCCCAGCATCCAACGCACCGCGCTGATCGTCTGGGCGATGCTGGCGTTGGTGGCCATTCTCGTCGGGATCTACCTGGCGCTCGGCAACCCCGGCTGAAGCAGCGCCGCGGGCACCTCGAACGGCGCGCGCCGGAGCATGGTCGCCGCTTGGTCTGGGGCGAGATGCACGGAGCTGGCGGCGCGCGGGGCATCGTCTGCGGCGAGACCGAGTCCGTGCGCGAGGATTCCCACCACCTGCTCGGGCCCGAGCCCCGCATCACGCAGGCTGCGCACGGTGACCGAGCGCAGACGCTTGGCCAGACGCTCGCCGGTGGGCGTGACCACCAGCGGCACGTGCAAGAAGTAGTGCGGCGCGGGCGCGCCGAGCAGCTGCAAGAGCAGCAGCTGACGGGCGGTGGAGTCGAGTAGATCCCGGCCGCGAACCACGTGGGTGATCGCCATGGCCGCGTCGTCCACCGCCACCGCGAGCTGGTACGCATACAGGCCATCGCCTCGCCGCAGCACGAAGTCGCCCACGTCGCGATCGATGCGCGACGACACCACGGTACCGGTGAGCTGGTCGACGAAACGTACCCTGCTGCCCTCGGGCACACGCAGGCGCAGCGCGGGCTCGCGCTTGAACGGGCGGCCCGGCTGCTTGTGTCGACAGAGCCCGGGGTAGCGCAGCTCGTCGCCGGAGTGCGGAG
>JAYUXI010000262.1:0-4307 GCA_043753085.1 Myxococcales bacterium
TTCCGCAGCACGAGAGCCCCGCATCGGCTCCACACCATCATGGAAGGCGAGAGCCTGTTCAACGACGGCACCGCCCTCGTGTTGGTCTCGCTCACCAGCGTGGCCTTCGCCACCGGGCACTTCGACGGCTTGGCCGCCTTTCGCGGGCTCACCGTTTCGATCCTGGGTGGCGCGGCCGTCGGCGCTGCGTTCGGGGCCATTGGCAGCGCGGTGCTGCGGCGCACGCCCGATCATCTCACGGCGATCTTCTCGTCGCTCGTGCTCGTGTTCGCCACCTCGCTCGGCGCCGAGCACCTGCACGCCTCGCCGGTCATCGCGGTGGTGGTGGCCGGGCTGTTCGTGGGCCGCGCGGCGCGCAAGTTCCTCGAGCCGTCGCGCATTCTCGCCATGCAAGGCTTCTGGGAGACCATCGGGTTTTCACTCAACGTGCTGTTGTTTTTGCTGGTTGGCATGGAGATCAAAGCGCCCATGCTGGTGCGCGATGCAGGCCCCATCGCGCTGACGCTGGTGGCCCTGCACGTGGGCCGCGCCGTCGCCGTGTACGCCTGCTTTCTCATCTTGCGCGTCGCCACGAAAGAAGTGGTGCCGTTCCGCTGGCAGCACGTCATGGTGTTCGGCAACATCAAGGGCGCGCTCTCGATGGCCGCGGTGCTCGCTTTGCCAGACTCCGTGCCCGACAAGCCCCGGCTCATCACCATCGTCTTCGGCGTCACCTTCGTCACTCTGGTCACGCAGGCGCTGCCCTTTCGCAAGTTCTTGCGGGCGCTCGGCATCGACGGCGGCGCGGTCCACCGTGACCTCGAAGGTGCGCGGGCGTCGCTCGTGGCGGCCCGGCGCGGCCAACTCGAGCTCGACGAGCTGCTCGCCACCGGCCTCGTGTCGCGCGGCGATCATGCCGAACGTCGCGCCGAGTTCCAGCGCCGCATCATCGTTGCCGAAGGCACGCTCCGCGCTCGCATCGGCAACGACGACGCAGTGGCCGACCGCGTGGCCGACGTCGCGCTGCTCGAGGCGCAAAAGGCCGCCGTGCTCGACGGCTCGCGGCGCGGGCTCTACTCGGAGGCCACCGCTGAAGAGCACATCTCGAACATCGACCGGCAACTGATGAAACACCAAGAACACGAGGGAGGCTGAGCATGCGGGTCTTGCTGGCAGGAGCCGGGCGTCTGGCACTGAACGTGGCCTGCCATCTGCGCGGTGTCGGCCACGACGTCACCATCGTCGACACCGACCCGCAGCGCGCCCGCACCGCGTTCGAGAAGCATGGGCTGGTGGCTCTCGTCGGCGACGCCACCGAGGCGAACACGCTGAAGGACGCCGAGCTGGACCGCGCCGACATCGTCGTGGCCATGCTCCCGCGCGACGCCGACAACTTGGCCGTGGCCGTGCAGGCGCGCACCACCGGCGTCAAACGCGTGCTGGTGCGCATGCGCGATCCCTCGTACCTCAAGTTTTTCCAGCGGGTCGGTGTAGAGCGCATTCTTTCCGAGACGGACGTGGTGATCAGCGCCTTTGCGACCGCCATCGAGCACGACGCGGTTCGGCACGCCATGCCACTCGGCGCGGGTCACTCGATCGCGTTCGAGATGGAGGTGCCGACGGGCGCCGTGGTCGAAGGCCAGACGATCATGGACGTGGCTGCGCACCCCGAGTTTCCGCCTACGTGCGTCTTTGCAGGCATGTATCTGCCCGATGGCACCGTCGAAGCCCCACGTGGCTCCAGCGTGCTGGTCGGCGGGCAATCGGTGCTGCTGGTGACTCGTCGGGAAGATCTTGCGCGCGTCGTCGCCTTTTTTCAGGCGCGTTCACTCTAGACAGCCGGTCGCGTTTCCGTAGCGTGAGCGCTCCACTTTTTTGGGAGGTTCTCATGGGTTTCTTGGACACCATCAAGTCTATGTTCGGCGCCGGGACAGCGTCCGCAGCCGAACAGGCAGTGCAGTTCCAGCAGAACGAAGAGCAGTTTGGCGGGCAGCAGGAAGCCCGAGGGGCCGCGCCCGAGACCGTCGCACGCGTGTGCACGGTCGAAGACTGCCCCTGCGACGGCACCGGTCGGGCCGACACCGCCGGCTTCGACTGGGACGGCGACGAAGACTCGTTCTTCCATGCGCGCAACCAGATGGAGAGCGAGGGCCTGGGCGGCGGAACGGACGAGAGCCGCGCCGAGATCATGGCTCGCTACGGCCTCCGGGATCGGTCGCACTGGCAGACCGTCAAGTCCGGCGTCTACCACCACCTCTCGCAGAAGTACGGCTCGTTCGAAGAGGTCTCTCAGCGTGAGTTCAACTACGGCTCGGGCGCTGCACAGCGCATGCAGCAAGGCCACGTGGCGGCCGCGGCCGCGTCGGGTGCACTCGCCCCGGCCTTTGGCATCACGCTCGAGAAGTGGGCCGCGATCAACGCCGCCATCGTGCAGGGGAGCGGCCTCGACGACCTGCTCAAGGGCAATGGCATCGACCGCGCCCGCTGGGATCGCGCCAAGGGCGAGTGGGAAGGTCGCATGTCCAGCGACACGACCTTCGCCGTGGCCACCGTGTATGGTGCAGCTTTCCAGGCGGCGTCCAACAGCAAGTACACGGGGCTCGCCAAGGAAGCCAACGTGGCGCGCGCCAGCAACACGGACCTCACGTCGCAGCCGCCCATGAGCGTGCTCGACTTCTTCGTGCTGATGTACGAGCAGGCCTATGCGAGCAAAGAAGGCACCGACCCGCAGGCCGCCCTGAAGGCGCTCGGTCTCACCATCGTCGACTGGGTCGATCTCTCCACCTTCATGGGCTACTTCATCCACCGCACCGTGATGCGCGATCCGAAGAAGTTCGAGGCCGACACCAAGGCTGCCGAAGCCAAGGTGCAAGCAAACCATCCCGGCATCACCGACGCCGACGTCGACATCCAGTTCTAGGAGAAACGTGCCGTGGCATCGATGAAAGAGCTGTTGGCGCGGGCCAAGGTCACGCGCGATGAAGTGTTGGCTCCCGTCGATGCCGCGACCGAGGTCGAGAGCTTTCGCGTGCCGCGCTGCACCACGTGCGGCGCGCCGCGGGAAGCCAAGGAAGGGGCTGCGCAGGGCGCGCTGGCGGGTCCTTGCCGTTTCTGTGGCACACCCTGAGAGGTACGCATGTCGGCTCGTGACCGTTGGACCGGTTTCCAAAAGCAGATCGAAACGCGCCACGGCGAGCTGGTGCGCGAGGCCTTCGAGGGCGCCAAAGAAGCACTGCCCGAGCTCGGCTTCGACACCACTCCCGTCGCCGTCGCGCTCACTGCGATGCGCACGCGTCTGCTCGACCTCGAGAACAAGATCATCGATACGTGGAACGACAAGGTAGACGACACCTTCGAAGCAGAGGGAATCAGCCACGCCGAGCGCGCCCAGGCCCGCGCCGCCGGCGAAGCGTTGCGGCGCCGGCTCGAGCGGCAACGTGAACGCCTCGAGCCGCACGCCTTTGCCCACGCCGCGCACGGTATGCACGTGCGCGCCCTGGCCGACCGTAAAGATGTGAACTGCACCCACTGCGGCGCGCCGCTGGCTCCGCCGGTGAGCTTTCGCGCCATCGAGCTGCGCTGCAGCTCGTGCGGCGCGGTCGGCGTCTTCGACCCGGGATCGATGCTGCGCATGGTCGAGGCCATGGGATCCCACGCGATCGCGTGGGTCGCCGCCGAGCGCGAGTGGCACGCCATGCAGGACGCCGAAGATGCGATCCGCGACACCTGCTCGCCCACCTCGCTGGCGCTGCTGCAAGCCTACGAAAGCGCGCAGATCAACTACTGGTCGCGCTACTTCCAGAGCAAGGGGGCGATGGTCCCCGAGATCGAGAACGACCCCCACCGCAACGTGCGCTTGCGGCTCGAGCTCTGGTACGTGCACAACGCCGAGCACGAAGAAGCCTGGCGCAAGGCCGGCCGTCCGCGCCGGATTCCTGCGGCCTGACTTTGCGGGTACGGTGGCGCCGTGTCCAAGCCTGCCGAACCCTTCGACGACCTCTCCCTCGACGAGCTGCGCGCGCGCAAGAGCGCAAAGTGGACGGGGTACGGGCCGGACGTGCTGCCGGCTTGGGTAGCGGAGATGGACTTTCCACTCGCCGCTCCGATCGCACGGGTGCTCCACGCGGCGATCGACGCGAGCGACACCGGCTACGCGTCGCCGGTCGAATACGGGCAGGCGTTTGCCAACTTCTGCATCGCGGAATTCGGCTGGGCCGTCGGTGCAAAGGACGTACTCGCCGTGGCCGACGTGATGACCGGCGTGCGCGAGCTCGTGCAAGTGATCGCCAAGCCCGGCGATCGGCTGATGATCAATCCACCGGTGTATC
>JAYUXI010000263.1:0-4302 GCA_043753085.1 Myxococcales bacterium
TGTCTGTCGCTCGAGAACTTGATCGATCCGCACGCCGCATTCGCGGGCACGCGGCCGGTCCCCCGAGAAGACGACAGCAGCGGCGATCTCAGCAACGCCACGCGCGAGGTGCCGCGCCTGCGCTCGAAGGACTACATGGAGTCCTTCATAAACCCCACCGAGTTTCTCGACCGGCAGCGCGCCCGCATGGACCGCGAGCAAGAGAAGTCGAAAAACTTCCCCGAGCACCCCGAGCGTGACGTGCTGCGCTTTTTGCTCGACCACGCGCCGCTCGACCGCTGGGAGCATGACATCCTCGAGGTGATCCGCGAAGAGGCTCTTTACTTCACGCCGCAGCGGCAAACCAAGATCATGAACGAAGGGTGGGCCACCTACTGGCACTCCAAGCTCATGACCGAAAAGATTCTCGATGCGTCCGAGATCATCGACTTTGCCGAGAATGCATCGGCGGTACTGCGCACGTCGGGTGGCCGTCTCAACCCGTACAAGCTCGGCTACGAACTCTTTCGCAACATCGAAGAGCGCTGGGACAAGGGTCAGTTCGGCAAGGACTGGGAAGACTGCGATTCCCTGGCCGAGAAGAAGAACTGGAACCTGCGCTCGGGCCTCGGCGCCAAGAAGATCTTCGAGGTGCGTGCGCTCTACAACGACATCACCTTCCTCGACGAGTTCATCACTCCGGAGTTCTGTGCAGAGCACAAGCTTTTCTCCTTTGCTTGGTCCAGCCGCAACGACCGCTTCGAAATCGAGTCACGGGAGTTTCGGCAGGTGAAGCAAAAGCTGCTGTTCGGCCTCATCAACAGCGGTCAGCCATACATCTACGTGGTCGACGCCAACTACGACAACCGAGGCGAGCTGTTTCTCCGGCACGAGCACCAAGGTCTGGATCTGCGCATCGACTACGCCCGCGAGGTGCTCAAGGCGCTGCAGCGCGTCTGGAAGCGTCCGGTCAACCTGGAAACCGTGCTCGAGAACAAGCTGGCGATCATGCGCTTCGACGGCAAAGACCACAGCGAGAGCAAAGGCAAGGCTGCGTGATGGTTGCTCCCGTACCAAAGGCTCGCCCGCCGCGCGATTGGCTTCGTCTGGCCATGCGTGAGCTGCGCGGCGCGGAGCAAGCATACGGCAGCCACAATGCGCGCGGCGGTCTGCTCGGGGCGAAGCGCGCCGCCGGCATGGCGCTGCGGGGCGCGCTCACGGCCCAGCCAAACGCCGCCTACGGTCGCAACTACGTGCAGCATCTCGCGGCCTTGGCGCTCGACACGGACGCGCCCGAGGCCGTGCGCGTTGCGGCCACGCACCTGCTACACGCGGCGCCGTCCACCGTCACGCTGGTGATTCTGCGCGCCCCCCGGGCCGACGAGAAGCTGCTGGAAGCGGCGCGCGACGTGATGGCGCACGCGTACGCCCGCATCGTTCGCCACGAGAGCGAAGGGCCTCCGTGAGGTACGTAGTCGCATTCTGCGTCGGTCTGGGAGCGTGCGCCGCGGCGGTGCCGGCCAAGGCGCCCGATGCGTTCGTCGCGTCCGATGCGTCCGTCGAACCCACCGGGCCGGTGATCGGTCCCGCCATGAACCCCGCCCCGCGCGTCGAGGCGCCGCCGAAGCCGAAGGGCGAGCTGATGGCGCCGGCGGTGTTTCCGCCCGCGCGCAAGTCCGACCTCGACCTCGGCACGTTCTTGCCAGGCGCCGTCGACGCCAAGGCACGTGAGCAGTTTGCCCAAGCGGAGCAAACCTTCCAGCGCGGCGATGACGCGGCCGCCGACAAGCTGTACGCGAAGCTGCGCGCATCGGGCGATGCGCTCGCCCCGTGGATCGCGCTGGCGCGCGTGCGGATCCGGGCCAGACGTGAAGATTGGCCTACCAGCGTCGGGGCGGGCGACGCCGACCTGCACGTGGCCGCTGCCATCACCACTCTTGCGCGGCTGAATCTGTCCGGCGTGCCCGAGGCCTCGCGCGGACCGTTTTTTCTCGAGCAGGGCCGCTGGCTGTTGGTCCATGGCGACTACGAGAGGGCGCTTGCCTTGCTCGAGCAGGCGGGCAAGACGTTGCCCGACGAGCCCGAGGCGCTGTCGCTGCTGGGCCTGGCGCGGCTCGCGTCCGGGCAGGTGGCCGAGGCCCTCGAGCCCATCGAGCGCGCCACCGAGCTAGATCCCGGCAGCGCGGCGCGGTGGGGCAACCTGGGCACCATCCGCCTGATGAACGCGAAGATCAACGAAGCGTCGCGTGCCTACCAAGCGCGGGTGCGGTTGGCGCCGGCCGACGCGCAGGCGTACGCCGATCTCGGCATCGCGCTGGTGCAGACAGGTGAGCTCACAAGCGGGCGCGCAGCGCTTCAGCGGGCCACCGAGATCGAGCCGGGGCGCGCGACGTACCTTTCCAACTATGCGTACGCGCTGCACCGCAGCGGCCAGCGCGGCGAGGCACGCGCGGCGTACGAGCGCGCGCTGCGCACCGATCCGAAGCTGCTCGTCGCCCTGCTCGGCTACTCGGGCTTGCTGTCGGAAAACCCCGCCGAGCTCTCCGAAGCGCGCCGCGTCTTCGAACGCGCACAGAAGATCGCGCCGGACGACCCACGGGTTCTGGCCGCCCGAACCGACCTCGACGAGCTCGAGAAAAAGCGCCACTGACACAGTCCGCACGCACTGCGCAGGCCCGTGCAAGATGCTGCGCTGGATCGAGTGGGTGCCGCGAAGTTCATGCCACGTAAGGCAGGGCGCGCTCTTCGAAGGCGCCCTCGCCGGCGGCCGGCAACACGAACGCGCGCGCGGTCACACGCCTGCGTTCGAAGTCGTACAAGTTGAAGCCCGCGCGCCGATGCGGATCGTCTTCCAGGAGCGAGGCGCTGGTGGCGCCGAAGATCCGTACGTTCTGCAGCTGCCGCTCCAGCCGCTGGTGCAAGTGACCGTGAAGGTAAAACACGACGGGCAACGCCGACACCTTGGCCAGCAGCGCGCGCGAGTCCTGCAGCCCCTGCGAAAGCTGCTTCCAAAACGTGGGCGGTGCGTGCAGCGGATGGTGCACGAGCAGGACCGGGATGCGGCGTGCCACCTCTGGATCTTGCAGAACTCGGCCCAGCGCTTCCAGCTGCGGCTTGCCGATGGCGCCCCCCGCCATCATCGGCAGCTGCGGAATGGCAGACGACAAACCGATCAGCGCCACGTCCTCGCCGGCAAAACGCACGAACGGAAACTTGCCGACCGCAATGCTGGCGGCGAGCTCCGGGCGGTCGCTACCGGCAAAATCGTGAAAGTAGGACGTGAAGCGCGCACTCTTGGCCGACCCGCGCGTGTACGCGTCGTGGTTGCCGGGGATGATGCTGATGCGATCGTGCGGCAGCCGCACCACCTCGGCCAGCACGCGGCGCACCGCCTCGAACTCGGACTCAAGCGCGAGATTGGTGAGATCGCCGGTAATTACCAGGTGGTCGGGCTTTGCGTCGTGCACTGCGTCGAGCACGCGGGCGAGCGCCTCTGGCTTGTGGACGTGCTTGCGTTTGAAGCGCAGGTTGGCCCAGCCGGTCGCGCGCTTGTTCAAAAACCGGAGCGGAGACACGTCGTGCAGGTCGAGCACGTGAAGATCGGAAACGTGAGCGATGCGGGTCATGGGGTGCTCGGGGGAAAGAGAGGTTGCCGGGCCGGATGGGGTGCGGGCAGGGCCGCCAGTACGCAGCGGAAGCCCACGTCGCTTCCGTACGGCGACGTGAGCGTGGTGCGGGCGGCGCCGCGCAGCCAAGGCATGCCGTCGCGGTAGGAGCCGCCTTTGACCACATGGAAGGCGCCGCTGTCGGGGCCGAGCGGATCGGTCTCGGGATCGCCCTTGTGACCAAAGCCTTCATCGTCTTGATCGAAGAAATCGCGCACCCACTCGGCGACGTTTCCGCCGAGATCGTGTACGCCCTCGGGAGTGTGGCAGTCGCGCATCTCGCCGGCTTCGGCGAGCTCGAGGTACCCGTCGCGCGCGTCGAGGTCGATGCTGGCGAAGCTGCCATGGTTGCAGATCGATGGTTGCTGGACGTTTCCCCAGGGAAACGTGCGCGAGCTCTTGCCGCGCGCGGCGAACTCCCACTCGGCTTCGGTCGGCAGGCGCGCACCCAGGAAGGCGCAGTAGGCGGCGGCATCTTGCCAGCGGACGTGCGTGACCGGCAGCATCGGGCGGTCGAAGCGTGGATCACCCACGGCGAAGTGGGGCGGCGGGCAACTGCCGGCGCGTACGCAGGTGCGATACGCCTGCACCGTGACCTCGGTTCGGTCGATCGCGAAGGGGCCGACAGTGACCCGGTGGGCGAGACCTTCCGCCCGGA
>JAYUXI010000264.1:0-1646 GCA_043753085.1 Myxococcales bacterium
GCCTGCTCGGGCCCGAGCTGGTCACGCCTGCTCGCTTCGCGCGGTGGCTCGAGCTGTGGGGCGAGACCACCGGCGAGCTGCTCGCACCCGAAGCAGCCCTGCGCTTGCAAGAAAAGGCGGCGCGCATGGCGGTCAACCTGCGGCAAGCGGTCGAGGCCGCGCCGACGCCGTACCGTTCGACGCCCGAGTTCGACGAGCACACGCTGCCCCGTGGCCTGCGCCAGGAGCACCGCACGAAGGCCGGCACGTGGGGCGTGATCCGTGTTCTCGCGGGTCGCTTGCAGCTCCGCGTGCTGGAGCCGCTCGCGGAGCACACGCTCGAGCCGGGCCGCCCCGGACTCGTGCTGCCCGAGCAGCCACACCTCGTCGCGCCGCTCGGCCCCATGCGCATGCAGGTGGACTTCTACGACCGTCTGCCGCGTCTCTGAGCCGCGGTCCGACGTCTGCACGATGCACGTTCGCTCCTACCAAGATTCCGACCTCGAGCTGCTGGTTCGCCTCTTCATGGCGTCGGTGCACGAGCTCGCAGCGCCATTTTACAACGAAGCCCAACGCGCGGCGTGGGCGCCAGCATCGCCCGACCGCCCCGCGTGGAGCGCGCGGCTCGGGGCCGGCACCCTGGTCGCAGCCGCCGACGGCGACCCCAAGCCGCTCGGCTTCCTCCTCCACGATCACGCCGGCTACGTGGATTTGCTGTATGTTGCACCCACCGCGGCGCGTCTTGGTGTCGCCAGCGCGCTGCTCGAGGCCGCCCTGGCCACCTGGATCGCTCGTGGCGTCGTGCGCTCACACACCGAAGCGAGCCTGGCCGCACGCGCGTTCTTCGAGCGGCACGGCTACCGCGTCGTCGAGACGCAGCACGTCGAGCGCGCGGGGCAGACGTTGTCGCGCTTTTGCATGGAGCGCCTGCTAACACCCACGCCGTGATCCGAGCCGCAGTGTGGGCGGCCAGGCACAGCGGGCGGCGCTGCACGATTCTAGCGCCGGCCCTTGAAGCCCATCATCTGCTGCACGGCGCCTTCGCTGGCTTCGGCAATCTCGGCGGTCTCGCGGGCGCGGTCGGCGCAGTCTTCGCAGAGCTTCTTGGCTTTGCCGTCGACCTTCACGCTGACCAGGCTGTCGACTTCGTCGTCACATTCTTTGCAAACGGGCATGCGGGCCTCCTGCGGGGTGCCCATCATAGCGCGCACCTGGGGCGAGTGTTTGGTAGACTCGCCCCCTCGGCGGACGCGGGGGCGTCGCCAATCCAGAGGAGCACGAGAGCGCGATGGGCATCTTCGACCGAATGGGCAAAGTGATCTCGAGCAACATGAGCTCGCTCCTCGACAAGGCCGAGGACGATGGCAAGCTGCTCGAGCTCAATCTCGAAGAAATGGCGGCGCAGCTGAAACGCGGCCGGCAAGACGTGGTGCAGGCCGTGGCCGCCGAAAAGCAGCTGCGCAAGAAGGTAGACGACCTCGACGCCGAGAGCGCCACCTGGGAAAAACGCGCCGAGCTCGCGCTGAAGAGTGGTGACGAAGCCCTCGCGCGCGAAGCGCTCAAGCAAAAGAAGCGCGTACGCGAAGAAGCCGAGCACGCGGTCAAAGCGCGCGCCGAGCAGCGCGACGTGGCCCTGACCATGAAGACCGAGCTGGATCGCATGGAGA
>JAYUXI010000265.1:0-10359 GCA_043753085.1 Myxococcales bacterium
CAGGGCCTCCAGGCCGAGCGACGTGCAAAACGGCGCGAGCGCTTCGGCCAGCTGTCGCATGGACTGCAAGCGCGTGTCGCGGTTGCGTTGCAGGCAGCCGTGGATGACCTCGGCGAGCTCGTCGGGGACATGGATGCCGTGACTGCGCACGTCGATTGGATCCCCCTGGAGCACTGCGATGTGCAGGCGCGCCAGCACGTCCGCTTCGAACGGCAGGGTGCCGGTGATCATCTCGTAGAGAACGACGCCGAGCGACCAGACGTCTGCGCGGGTGTCCACGTCTGCGCTCGACAGCAGTTGCTCGGGCGACATGTAGAACGGTGAGCCGAAGATTTCTTGGGCGCTGGTGCGGTGACCGTGCTCGGCCAGTTCGCCAGCCAGTTTCGAGATGCCGAAGTCGAGCACCTTCACCGACGGATGGCCGTTCCGGCGCGTCGTTAAAAACAGGTTGCCCGGCTTGATGTCGCGGTGGACGATGCCGGCGTCGTGCGCGGCGGCGAGCGCGTCGCACGCTTGCAGCGTGAGGTCCACGGCGAGCTCGAACGGCAGGCGGATTTCGCGGTCCAGGCGAGCTTCGAGGTCTTCGCCCTCGAGTAGCTCCATGACCATGAAGGGCACGCCGCTGTCGAGACGACCGATGTCGCGCACCTTGACGATGTGCTCGGTGCTGCGGATGCGGGCGGCGATCTTGCCCTCGCGCATGAACCTGGCGACGACCAGCTCGTTCTCGGCGAGATCGGGACGCAGCAGCTTGATCGCCACGTTCTCGTCGAGCTCGATGTGCCGTGCGACGACTACCGTGCCCATGCCACCATCGCCGAGCACTCCCTCGACTAGGTACTTTCCGGCCAGCGTCTGGCCCCGGTAGCCATCGGCAAGGCCGGGACGAAGAGTTTCGGTCATCGCGCGAGATTCCTTCGGCTGAGATCCAAGTGTAACCAAAGGAGCTAGCGGGAACTAGTGTATCGACGTGGCGGCCGGTCGGTCACCGTCAGGGCCGAAACAGTGATCCCACGACATGGACCAGCACCATCTCGCGCCACGGCGGGGGCAGCATGTTCAGCACCTGGTTCATGTCGGCCATTCTGCTCGGCAATCCACGCGGATCGATGCCTGCGCCGGCTAGTAGTGCATGTACGGTCTCCAATGTAGGAGTGGTGGCGGCGAGCTGTGGCGCCATGCTCTGCACCATCGACACGAGCGGACCGAACGCGATCGTGCGCGCGGCGGTGACCGACTCGGCGAGCGCGACCAGGAACGGCGCGGCTTCATCCTGGCTCTGCGGCAGGAGCGATAGGTGCAGATTCTCCTTGCCGCCGCCCTGCGCCAGCTGCACCTGCACCATGTAGCCACGTGCGCTCATCTCGTCGGCGATGTGGAACACCGACAGGTCTGGCGATTGCGTGGTGAATGCAATCAAGCTGGCTTCGGGAGTACCGAGCACGTGCAGGCCGTCGATGGCCTCGATGCCCGCCGTGAGCGCGCGTCGCGCCGCGAGGATGGCACGCGCCGCCGCGAGATAACCGTTCTCGCCGAACGCATGCAGCGTCGCCCACGCCGCGGCCACCGAGCCACCGGACTTCGAAGAGAGGATGGTCGGATTGAGCATGGTGTATCCGGTCCAGCTAGCGCAGGCGAAGTACTGGTGCGCGCGCAGCGCGGCGTTGCGGTACAAAACCACCGAAGCGCCCTTGGGGCAGTACGCGTACTTGTGCAAGTCCATGGAGATGGACGTGACACCGGGCACGGCGAAGTCGAACGCGGGCACGGGCTCGCCGAGCCGTTTCAGGTAGGGCAACAAGAACGCGCCGATGCAGCCGTCGACGTGGAACAGGGTGCCGTGCGCGTGGGCGAGCGCGCCGATGGCTTCGATGGGATCGATGACGCCGTGAGCGTACGAGGGCGCCGACGCGACCACGAGCGCGGTGCGCGGACCGAGCGCTGCTTCGACGGACGCCGCCTCGACGCGGAACGTGCTCCAGTCGACCGGCAGCACGATCAGCTCGACGTCGAAGTAGTGGGCGGCCTTGAAGAACGCCGCGTGCGCCGTGACCGGTATGATCATTTGCGGCTTGTCGATGCCACGTGCGCGGGCGGCATCGCGCGCGGCCTTCACGGCCAGTAGACAGCTCTCGGTGCCGCCCGTGGTGAAGCTTCCGACGACGTTTTCATCGCCAGAAAGATGTACTCTGCATAGGTCGAGTACGCCGTTTTCCATGGCCACGAGGCTGGGAAAGGCGGTCGGGTCGAGCCCGTTCTCGGTCAGGTATTCCAGGTACGCGTGCTTCTGGATGACGCCCACGTGCTCGGGTGGCGGATACACGTAGGCCCACAGCTTGCCCGAGCGCCAGGCGAGGTCGTGTTCCCGGAACGCGGCGAGCTTCGCCCGGATCGTGTCGTGATCGAGTCCTTCGGCAGGCAAACGTCCAGTCATGTTTGGCACCCCGCGCCACTATGTCATCGTCCTGACGGCTTGGCGAGCGCGCCGAAAGGAGTCGGCTTCGCCGCCGTTCGTCTCGCTCAGCCCGCCGGCTGCGCGTCGTTCGGCGCGTCGAAGCGAAAGCCGTGCTCGAGCCACGAAAACGCACTGCGCCCGATGTCCTCGAGGTTGGACGAACCTTCGCTGTCGAACCACTCACGCAAGACCACGCGGACGAGACCCATGACCGCGGCGGCGAAGATGCGGGCGCGGCGCAGTCGCTCGGCATCGCTCGCGGCGGCTTCGGCCCCGAACCGGGCGAGCTCGTCGACCAAGATGCGTTCCATCTCCACGTCGGCCGCTTGCTCGAAGTTGCGCAGCGCGTTCGATGAATCGACGAGTCGCTGACGCGCGAGCCGCTCGGCGCGTTCGGACGCGTACTGGCGGCCGATGGCGAGACATGCCTCGCGCACGGCAGCCACGCCGTTCTGACGCACGTCGTAGCGTTGCAGCAGCTCGCGAAACTGCACCAAGCGCTCGTTCTGCTTGGGGAACGCTGCTTCTTCTTTGCTGGTGAAATACCGAAAGAACGATCGCCGCGAGATGCCGGCGCGGGCGGCAATTTCGTCCACGGTGGTGTGCTCGAAGCCCTTCTCGGAGAAGAGCTCGAGAGCCGCCTTGGCGAGGGTGTCTCGGGCCAAGCGCTTCTTTTGTTCGCGGAGACCGACCATGTCGAGAAAAGGTACCTCAGCTTCTTTCCGGGATGCAACGTTGCCCTCGGCGATCGGTGGGCCCGCCCGGCCTGTGCTATGGCGGCACCATGTCCCACGAAGAGAGGCGCCAGGAGACCGAAGCACGCGTTCGCACGGGCGGAGGTCCGCGATATCACGAGAAGAACGCCGAGTCGGGCAAGCTCTTCGCCCGCGACCGCATCGCTCTTCTGTGCGACAAAGGCTCGTTCGTGGAAGATGGTTTGTATGCCAACAACCTGGCTGCCGACCTCCCCGCAGACGGCGTGATCACCGGACTTGGCACCGTCGACGGGCGGACCGTGGCCTTCATGGCCAACGACTCGACGGTGAAGGCCGGCTCGTGGGGCAAGCTCACCGTCGAGAAAATCCTCCGCATCCAGGAGCAGGCCCAGAAGCTACGGGTGCCACTGATTTACCTGGTCGACTCCGCGGGTGCGCGCATCACCGATCAGATCCACATGTTTCCCGGCCGCCGCGGCGCGGGTCGCATCTTCTTCAACCAGGTGAAGCTGTCGGGCCAGGTGCCGCAAGTGTGCCTCTTGTTCGGGCCCAGTGCCGCAGGCGGCGCGTACATTCCCGCGTTCTGCGACGTGGTTGTCATGGTCGACAAGAACGCCAGCATGTACCTGGGCTCACCGCGCATGGCCGAAATGGTCATTGGCGAAAAGGTATCGCTCGAGGAGCTGGGCGGCGCCAAGATGCATTGCAGTGTATCCGGCTGTGGCGACGTGCTGGTGAAGACCGAGCAAGAAGCCCTCGCGTGGGCCAAGCGGTACCTCGGCTACTTGCCGACCAACTGCGGCGAGCCCGCGCCCGAGGCCCCGGGTCGCGCACCGAAGGCCAGCGACAAGACCATCGAGGAGATCGTCCCGGTCGACGAGAACAAGCCGTTCGACATGAAGCTCGTCATCGAGAAGCTGGTCGACGAGGGCAGCTTCCTCGAGATCAAGGCGCTGTTTGCCCGCGAGATGATCACCGGGTTCGCCCGCCTCGACGGCCGCGTCATCGGCATCATCGCCAACCAACCCAAGTGGCTCGGCGGCGTGCTCTTCGTCGACTCGGCCGACAAGGCGGCGCGCTTCATCTGGCTGTGTGACGCCTTCAACGTGCCGCTGCTGTACCTCGCCGACGTACCCGGCTTCATGATTGGCACCAAGGTGGAACGGCAGGGAATCATCCGCGCCGGCGCCAAGATGATCGCCGCGGTGAGCGAGTGCACCGTGCCGCGCATCTCGGTCGTGATCCGCAAGGCGTACGGCGCGGGCCTGTACGCCATGTGCGGACCTGCGTTCGATCCCGACGCATGCATCGCGCTCCCTTCGGCTTCGATCGCCGTGATGGGCCCGCAGGCCGCCGTGAACGCCGTGTACTACAACAAGATTCAGGAAATCCCTGCGGGTCCCGAGCGCGACGCGTTCGTGGCCGAAAAGCGTGATGAATACAAGGAAGGCATCGACCTCTTCAAGCTCGCCGCCGAGCTCGTCATCGATGCCATCGTGCCGGGCAGCGCTCTCCGCGACGACCTCATCGCGCGATTCGCGCGCTGCGAGGATCGCGACGATCCACCGGTCGACCGCAAGCACATCGTGCCGCCGGTTTGAGTGGAGCCGGCCGTGACGGCACGTGGCCGAGAATCTGGCGACGCGAGGGCGGAATGGGACAGCGCGTGATGCTGGGGTTATCGGCATCGGCGCGAGCCACTTCAGCGCGGGGTCGTAGCGGAATCGGCAGCAGCGAACCCCGAAGCCCGATGAACAAGCGCGCTGACGCCTTGCACACGTCGCCAGACATACCATGCACGAGCAGCACCCGTCGGGGCCTCGATGCAACTCGCCGCTGCGGGCGACGCGAACGTCGGCGAGTCAGGGGATCCGCGTGGCCGTGTCGGTGCGTACGTGGCCGCCGAACAGAAACGTGGCGGGCTAACCGAGCGACACGGAGACGATGGGATCGGCGAAGTCGTGTTCGTTGCGATCCTGATGCAGGGGTCATGCGGGCGCCGTAGCCGCAGGTTGGCACGTCGGTGGGCTAACCCGCAAAGTTCAGCGCCGTACCAGCGTGCCGCCGAGGCCGCTTTGCTCGGGCTCCAGCGCCAGTCACAGAACCCACCTGATGCTCGAGCCCGCGCAGGCGGTCGTCTCGGTGCCGCAGCTCGTGGGGACGCTAGCTTTTGGTGTGAACCCCGGCTGGATAGTCCTCGAAGGCCTGCCGCAGCCATTGTTGCGTACTCATCACCAACGGTTCACGCCGTGCCACCGGCTCGCCGAACGGACGCCGCGCAAACAGCAGCACGGAGCCCTTGGTTTCGAACGCATCTCAGCCGTCGTCTTCGGCGAGCACCACCAGCCGGTCGCCCGGTTGCGGGTTGATGGGCTTCTGCCGATCGGCGGGGTTGAGCGTGAGGCCGTGCTTGATTCCGCCTTCGGCCCGGAGCTGGATGCCCAGCGCAAGCTCCCCGCGGCGCTTGGCCGTGAGAATCAGCTGCTCGAACGTGGTGGTGGCGCCGGGCGGCGAGTAGAGCGCAAGGTCCTTGAGGTAGATCTCGCTGCCGTCGGACTGAAACAGATCCTCGAGCACGGCGCGCACCCGCGGCTCGTAGGTGATCTGCGCCAGTACCATGCTCACCATCTCGTTCGAGATGACGATGTCGTCGATCTCGGTGGTGGCCGCCAGCTCGCGGTTCTTCGGGTCGAGGATCTCGCTGCAGACTTCCTGCGACTTCACGCCCCCCTTCTGGCGTCGGTCGCGCAGGAGCAGCAGCGCGATGATGGCGCGGGTGTCGGCGCCCTCCGCGGTGCCGTCCGGCGAGTCGCCGAGCACCATGACCGTGGGGTAGCGCTCGGGCTTGATCTCGTCCATCAAGTGGCGGCTGGTGAAGTCGCCGACGATGTGACGAAGAGCGATCTGCCGCGTGGGCATGAACGCGGTGATCAGCTTCTCGCGCTCTTCTTCGGGTACCTGGTTGACCAGCGTGAGGGTGGACCCTGGACCTACGTAGGCGTCGTATTCCTGCAAGATCGGGAAGATCTTCTCGTTCCAGCCGAGCACGAGCAGGTGCTCGACGGGTTTCTCGGAGGCGGCGGGCGGCCGCGCATCCACGTTTCCCTGGCCCGAGCCGGGGCGCGGCTTGTGCTCGATGTTCGAGTCCTCGGCCAGGACCAGGAGCTCCTCTTCGGCGCCAAGCACGTAGTCGCCCGGCGGATTGAGCTGGTGCCCGCCGCCCTTGGTGGCCACACCGACCACGCAGCCGTTCGGAAAATCGAGCAAGAGATCGCCGAAGCGGCGGCCAGCGATGCCGTGAAAGCGCTTGAAGTGGATCTCGTTGCCCTCGAAACGGAGCAGCTCGTCGTAGACCAAGGACAGGCCGCTGATGCGTGCAGTCTGCAAAATTACTTTGGAAATGATCTCGTTGGTCTTGACCACCTCGGCGCGGCCATTGCTGGCGATGCGCGCGATCTCCTGGCTTTCGGCCAGCATGACCTCGCAGGTGACGGGGATGTGCCGGCCGCTCTTCTTCACGTCGGGGTGGTTGAAGATGGCGAGCAGCGTCTTGATGACCCGCCCGTCGGCGCGGGTCGGGTTTTCCACCGCGCTCTCGTCGATGAGAACGATGGCGGCGCGGGCCTCGTCGATGGCGACGCGCGACAGGTCGTCGAGGCTGACCGCGCTGCCCGAGCGAACCACGAGTTTCACGCGGTCCTGGTGCACGAGCTTGTCGCGCAGCTTCTCTTCCATCTGGATCTTGTCGCCTTCGGCCATCACGACGCAGGTGATTTCGCCATCGTCGACGTACGCTTCGGCGAGCTGGTCGATGACCGAGTAGATCTTTTCGGACCAACCGAGAATCAGAAAATGTTCCGATTCGACGACCGCCGAGCTGCCGCGTTTGATTGCGTCGAGGCGGTCCTGGAAGTTGCCGGACAAGGACGAGATCAAGAGGCCAGCGATCACGACGCCCATGATGGTGGCGGCCGTGGAGATCAAGCGATTCAAGTGCCCGGTGTCACCGCCCATCGTGCCGGCGTCGAGCATGCGCGTGAAGTAGAACCACATCTTGTCGAGCGTGGTGTCCCCGACCTGCGCTTCGTCGAGATGGAGCAGTGCAGAGGCGACGGCGTACACGAGGACGAGTGCCATCGTGAGCACGAACAAGAACCCGAGCTGGCGCCCCGCGCCCGCCCCCAGGAACTCGTCGGTGCGGTAGCGCAATTTCGCCTTGAATCCTCGGTCTACCCTCATGGCCGGAGCAATAGGACGCCCGTTCTCGCGTCCCAAGGGAAATAGGCGCCTTGCCTGGACGAGGCACTCGCGGCAAGCTACCGGCGCTCATGCGGTTTTCGTTTCGCCCTGCGGCCTTGCTTCTTCCTTTGTTTGCGTGGACGGTCACACCTGGCGGCGCGCGCGCCGTCCCACCGTCACCTCGGGTCAGTGCGGCCGGGCCTGGCCTGTTGCGGATGCTCGGCCCCGGGTCTGCCGCGCTGTTCGCCCCTGTCTCGGGCACTCCGAGCGCGCTGGTTGCCCTGCCGCCCGGCGCCGAAGCCAGCGCCTTCGGCCTCGACTCCGTCGGGCCGGGCCTCGGACGGCTGCGCGGCAGCCGCGAGGCGGTGCTCGCGTTCACGGACGCCCATCCGAACCTGCGCGTCGAGATCGCGCCCCCTCTGCACCTGCTGAACGACAGCGTCGGCAAGTTCGTTCGCGCCGGCGAAGCCCACGCTGCCGGCCTCACCGGCAGCGGCGTATTGGTGGGCGTGGCCGACACCGGGCTGGACACCCTGCATCCCGATTTCCTCGACGACTCCGGCAAGAGCCGCGTGCGCTGGATGCTCGACTTCTCGCAACCGCCGGCCGGCATCCACACCGACGTCGAGGCTCGGTACTCGGTCTACATCGAATCCACGCAACAACGCTTCGGTGCGGTCTACACCGGAGCCGATCTCGACGCGCTGCACGCCGCGGGCGACCCTGGCGCCACCGACGTCGTCGGCCACGGCTCGCACGTGGCGGGCATTGCCGCAAGCGACGGCGGCAACCCCGGCGCGCGCTCGCCCTACGTGGGCGTCGCCCCGGACGCCGGCCTGCTCATCGTGCGGCTTACCCGCGGCAACAGCCAGGCGATCGAAAACGACGACCTGGTACGCGCCGTGAACTTCATGTTCGATCGGGCCGACGCCGAAAAGCAGCCGTGCGTCGTCAACATGTCGCTCGGCAGCGATTTTGGTCCCCACGACGGCAGCTCCTTGTGGGAGCAGGCGATCGTACAGACGGTCGGGCCAGACAAGCCCGGGCACGTGCTGGTGGCGGCCGCGGGCAACAGCGGCGCAGCGCCGGTGCTGCCGATCCACCAGAGCGTGTATGTTGTGCAAGATACACGCACCTTGGTGCCGATCGACTCCGGCGACGAAGGCGGCTCGGTCAGCGTGTGGCTCAACTTCCGCAACCCCGAAGGCATGCGCGTCGGTCTGCGTGGGCCCGATGGCGACGAATGGATTGCGCCGCAGGCCGACGGGCAAGCGGCCGGGCACAACGTCGGCACGGGCACGTCGCAGTACAACGCCGCCGTGGTGCATGGCAGCGAATCGCCGAACAGTCCGATCGCGCGCGGCTCGCAGGCCGCGGTGGTGGGCTGGCAGGGCAACTGGCCCAAGGGCACCTACCAGATCGTGCTCGAGGGCAAAGGCTCTGCCGAGCTGTATTTGCAGTCGGTCAGCGCCACGCGCGGCCGGCCGGCGGCCTTCCTCGGCGGTATCCGCGAAGGGACCATCAACCTGCCCGCCGACCACCCCAGCATGCTCGCCGTCGGCGCCACCGTGAACCGGCCGGGGTGGAAATCGAAGGGCGGACAAGAGATCCGCGTGCGCGCCCCCACGTTCGACGCCGCGGGCGACGTGGCGCTCGAGGGCGCCACCGATCTCGGCGAGGGCGACGTGGCGTTCTTCTCCAGCGCTGGGCCGAACGCGCTCGGGATCCCCAAGCCCGAGATCACCGCGCCGGGTGCCGTGGTCGCTTCGGTGCTCAGCGGCCAGGCCCGTCCCGACACGGCGCTCAGCATTTTCTCGGGCTCACGCTGCCCGCCCGACCGCCGCACCGGTGTGGTCGACCCGTCGTGCATGCTCGTCGACGCCGACCACGCCGTCACCAGCGGTACGTCGATGGCAGCGCCGGTGGTCGCGGGGGCAGTGGCGCTGTTGCTGCAGCGCGATCCCACCCTGACGCAGGGCCAGGCGATTGCAATCGTCCAGGCCGGGGCTCACCCGCACCGCGGCCTCGCCCCATACGCCTCGCAGTCGGGGCCCGGTGAGCTCGACGTGGTCGGCTCGCTGGCCGCGCTGGCGCGCATGCGGGATCCGAAGCTGGCGCTGCCCTCGGCCACGGCGAGCTGGATCGCGGTCGGCGGCGACTACTGGGACGCCAGCGGCGGCACCGAGATGCAAGCGCTGCTCGAGCTCCGCAACGAACGCGGCGAGCCGGCCGACCTGTTCGAGCCCTCGCGCCTGCAGGCCGACGTACGCATCGGCGAGGAGCAACAGGCCGCGCCGTCCATCGAGCGGCTCGCTCCAGGGTTGTATCGCTACCGCGCGTTCGCGCCGGTCGGGCGCGGCGGGCAGCTCGCCCACTTCGGCGCGCGCTTCGACGGGCAGTCCGTCGTCCAGACCAAGACCATTCCCATCGGGCTCGATGGGTGGCGCAGCCGCTACCCGACCACGCTCGGTGGTGGATGCAGCTTGCACGAAGAAGGCGCCGGCGCATCTTCGCTGGGGCTGGCGCTTGGTCTCCTGCTGGTGCGCCGTCGTCAGCGCGCTTCGGCCAGCGTCACCACCGCGCCGTGTGGCTCGAAGCTGGTCTGATCGGCACTCAGTGGAGCGAAAGGATCGCCTGCGCTGGTAAGCACCAGCACGACGGCGTGCGCGCCCGGCACGTCGTCGAAGGTGAACGCGGCGTCGGCGATGCGCGCCCGCGTCGGAATCCAGGCCTTCTGCAGCACCTGGCTTCGCTCGTCGACCGCGACCACCGCGATGCGTAGCTCGGCATGCTGCTCCCAGACGGCTTCGATGCGCAGCTTTGCCGGGCGGCCCGCCGGCGTACGGATCCGGATCGCCGCGCTGCCGAGCGGCGCGAGCGGATCGCGCAGCGCCAGCGCGCGCGGCGCCTCCGGCCACTCGATGTCCCACTGCGGCGGGGCCACCGCCT
>JAYUXI010000266.1:0-4288 GCA_043753085.1 Myxococcales bacterium
CGCGGTCGACGGCGTGGGTGTCGACCCCGACCTGGCCTGGAAGAAGTTGCCCGAGGAAACCCAGCACACGCTGCTGCACGGCGGCAGCAGAGCGGCCCCCGCCAAGAAAACGCGCGCCAAGAAAGCGGGCTACGAAGGCATCGTGCCGCGCCTCGAGGCCTGGCTGGCCGAAGGCGAGAACGCCAGCGACGACGAAGAAGAGGAAGAAGAAGGCAGCGTCGCCGAAGACATGCACCGCTTCGTGGTGACCCGCACCTGCGACGCGTGCGCGGGCCAGCGCCTGCGCCCCGAAGCGCTCGGCGTCACCATCGGAGCCAGGAACATCGCCGAGCTCGTGCGAATGCCACTGCGCCGCCTGACGACCTTCGTGGAAAGCGCGCTCGCCGAAGACGCCGGCTTCGAGTTCGGTACCAAGGAGCGCGCGGTGGCCGAGCCGTTGCTGCGCGCCGTCGCAGCCCGACTCGGCTTTCTGATCGACGTCGGGCTCGACTACCTGTCGCTCGACCGCAGCACGATGACGCTGTCGTCGGGCGAGGGGCAACGCATCCGTCTGGCCACGCAGATCGGTGCGGCGCTGGTCGGGGTGCTGTACGTGCTCGACGAGCCGTCGGTCGGCCTGCACGCCCGCGACAACGAGCGTCTCCTGCATGCGCAAACGCGTCTGCGGGATCTCGGCAACACCGTGCTCGTGGTCGAGCACGATCGCGAGGCGATGATGGCGGCCGACTACCTGGTCGACATGGGGCCGGGCGCCGGCATCCACGGCGGGACCATCGTAGCCGAAGGCACCCCGGCCGAGGTCATGCAGAACCCCGAATCCATCACCGGCCCGTGGCTGTCGGGCGCCAAGACGCTGCCCATCCCGAGCAAGCGCAAGGCGCCGAAGAAAGACTTCGTCAGCGTGGTCGGCGCGCGCGCACACAACCTACGGGGGCTCACCGCGAAGTTCCCGCTGGGTCTTTTCGTCGCGATCACTGGCGTGTCGGGCAGCGGCAAGTCGAGCCTGGTGGTGGACACCCTGCTGCCGGCCGCCCGCGAGAAACTGTATCATGCACAGTCCCGGGATCTGTCCTGCGACGAGGTGGTTGGCCTCGAGAAGATCGACAAGGTCATCTCGATCGACCAGGCCGCCATCGGGCGCACGCCGCGCTCGAACCCTGCGACCTACACGGGAGTGTTCGCGCTCCTGCGCGAGCTGTACGCCGGCCTTCCGGAAGCGCGCGCGCGCGGCTACCGCGCCGGGCGATTCTCGTTCAACGTGAAGGGCGGGCGCTGCGAGTCCTGCGCCGGCGACGGCTTACTCCGGGTCGAGATGCACTTTTTGCCCGACATCTTCGTCACGTGCGAGGCCTGCGGCGGCAAGCGGTACAACCGCGAGACGCTCGAGATCAAGTACAAGGGCCTCGGCATCGATGGCGCGCTGGGGCTCAATGTCGGCGAAGCCGAGTCATTCTTCGAGGCCGTGCCACGAATTCGCGAGCGGCTGGCGGCGTTGCGGCGAGTTGGCCTGCAGTACCTCACGCTCGGTCAGCCAGCCACCACGCTGTCGGGCGGTGAAGCGCAGCGGGTCAAGCTGGCGCGCGAGCTGGCGCGCAAGGCCACCGGCAAAACCCTGTACGTGCTCGACGAGCCCACCACCGGCCTGCACTTCGACGACACCGAGATCTTGCTCCGAGCGCTCATGGAGCTCCGCGATCAGGGCAACACCGTGCTGGTCATCGAGCACAACCTCGACGTGGTGGCCTGCGCCGATTGGGTACTCGACATCGGCCCCGAGGGTGGCGAAGGCGGCGGCCTCCTGGTGGTAGAGGGCACGCCGGAAACGGTGGCGGCGTGCGCCGAGTCCCACACGGGCCGGTACCTGAAGGACGTATTGGCACGTCGTCTCTGATTGCCTTGCTGCGCGGCGCGACCGAGTGCCTCCTCCACGATCACGAGAATGAGGGGATAAGCGGCGCCACCACTGGACCGTGAAGCGGTAGAAGCAGTAGTTTGTCCCGCGGCGGGGTCGACCTGCTTGGCGTCGCCCGCGGGGACGGGAAAGGAGCCTGGGCGGTGCTCGAGACAGGGTACGGGTACCAACCCGGAGATCAGATCGTTGCGCCCGGGGTCACCTACCGCGTCGAGGCCACACTCGGCAAGGGTGGTGTAGGATGCACCTATCGCGCCATCAACAAGCACCTCAATCACCCGTGCGTGATCAAGGTCATGTTGCCGGCCGCGGCGCGCGACGCACTGGCGCGCGAACGCTTCTTGCGAGAGGCGCAGATGGCTGCGCAGATTGGCCGGCACCCGAACCTGGTGACGGTGATCCACGTGGGCCACATTCCAGCCAGCGGCAGCGGACCGGACACGCCTTTTTTCGTGATGGACTGGGAGCGCGGTATCACGGTTCGCCAGCTGGCGCGACGCGCCGAGGAAGAGCGCCGCGGCGCGCTGCCGTTCGGCATCGCCCTGCAGATCGCCATCGACGTGCTCACCGGTCTCGCGGTGATGCACGAGCGCGGCGTGTTGCACCGCGACATCAAGCCCGAGAACGTGCTCGTTACCAAGGCCGGCGAGGGACCAGTCATCGCCAAGATCATCGACCTGGGCGCCGCGTGTTTGCTGGAGGATCCAGGCCAGCCCGAGTACATCCTCACGCCCAGCTACGCCGCGCCCGAGCAGTTCGCGCCTGGGCGGCTTGGACCCGCAGTCGACGTCTTCGCCACGGCAGTCATGCTTTTCGAGATGCTGACCGGCACGCACCCCTATCTGGAGCCAAGCATGACTCTGGCAGAGATCCGCCGCCGGCTGCAGGCGCCGCCGCCCCTGCTGTCGGAGCAGGGTGACTACCCGGACGACTTGACCCGAGCGCTGCTCGACGCCATGGCGCTCCGAGGCGAGATTCGGGCGAGCGTGCCGCAGTTTCTGCACGCGCTGCAAGATGCCGGCAATCGCTACGTGCAGCGACCAGAAGCCTACAACGTGGTCACGGAGCCGGATCTGCTCCCTCCGCCGTCGGATCGGCCGCCGCACATCACGCGTGCCGATCTCGCTGCTCCCACGGAGCCCGGCGCCCCCCCCGAAATGGACGAGCTGCTCGACACCGGGCCGCTGGCAGTGCGGCGCCGCGAGACCGACCAGACTTCGGCGCTGGGTCCAAACTTCGCGCTGCAGATCGCCGCGTTGCACGTGCAGCAGTCGCCGCGCAGCGCGCTCCACGAGCAGCCCACCGCGACGATACTGCCGGAACCCGTTCGGCCCCGCAAGCGAGGTATGATGGACGACACGATGGCGATTCCGTTCGTTCGGCTGCTGGCGGTGCAGCAGCATCACGCGCCCGCCGCGCAAGCGACGCGTGTGGGGCAGCCGGCGCAAGCGCGTACGTTGCCGTTGCAGCAGCGGCTCAGGCGCGGCCGGCTCGCCTCGCTGGCATTCAGAACAGATTCTCTCTGGCCCCACGCACTGCTGGGCCTGGTAATCGCGTTGAGCTTGGTCGGTGTGATGGCACTCGTTTGGGGGCGGCGGCCGTGAGTGGCACCGATCCGGGACCGTTCGGCATTGCGGCTCATGCCACCGATCCGGGGGAGCCCATCGCTTCGGCCGCCACCAGCGATCTGGGCGAGAGCACGGATCCAGGCCCCCCGGAGTCAGAGGGAGACGACCGATCCCTGGCCGACGAGATCCTCGACGCCCCCGCCGATCGGGTGCGCGTGCAGACCGTGCACCGGCGTGATTCGGCAGGCCTTGGCGCCGTCGAGTATGTCGGTCCCGTGCACGAACCAGCGCGCACGAAGGCGCCGGCGCTCACCGTGCCGGACGCACTGGTGCTGCTGGCGATCACGGTTCCACCGTCGGAGCTCGAGGCCGGAGCCGCGCCGCAGCCAGCACCCGCGTGCGCTGGATTGCGCGACGCGCCCACCGATCCGGGGCCAGACGCGCCGGTTACGACGTACGTTACCCGGCACCCCGCAACGTGGATCGCCATCGCCGCGGCCGCCGTGGTGTTCTCCGGAGCCATCGTCGCCCTCGGGCGCTTCGTGTTGGCCTCGGACGTGCGACTGGCGCCCTCGGTGCCGGTCAAGGCGCGGGCGGCGCCCGCTGAATTCGCCGACGTCGCCCTGCCGATCGCATCGGCTCCGCTGATTCGCCCGGCACTCCCGAGTCCGACGAAAAATCCAAAGGCTGCGACGCCTGGCTCCGTCACCCCCAACCCCACCGCATCGGCGCCGCCGCCCGCCGACTCCAGCTATGGACTGCGTTTTGGCAAGTTTCTGCAAGAGGACAAGAACAAGTGAAATTCGTC
>JAYUXI010000267.1:0-4277 GCA_043753085.1 Myxococcales bacterium
GCCGCCACGGCATCTGCGTTGCCGCCGTCGGGCCCGCGCCAGCTTTCGCCGAGCTCTTTCTCGGCGATCGCGTGGGACTCGTCGGTGAGCTCGGTGAACTCGCGCAGGTTCGGCAGATCCTTCAGCGACTTCAGGCCGAAAAACTCCAGAAACTCGGGCGTGGTCCCGTAGATCAGCGGCCGGCCTACTTCGTCGCGCTTGCCCAGAATACGGACCAGCTCGCGTTCGAGCAGCATCTTCAGCACCGGGCCCGAATCCACGCCGCGGATCTCGTCGATCTCCGGCCGCGTGATGGGCTGCCGATAGGCCAGGATCGCCAGCGCCTCCAGCTGCGCGCGCGACAGACGCACCGGCTTTTGCTGCGTGAGCTCGCGCACGAACGAGCCGTAGCGAACGTTGGTTCGGAACAGGTAGCCACCGGCCACCTCGCTCAGCTGAATCCCGCGCGGCTTGTAGTCTTCCGCGAGCTCCAGGAGCAGCACGCGGATCAACTTCGGCGCCGCGTCCGTGAGGCGCGCCAGCTCGCCCACCTTGATCGGCTTGTCGGTCGCGAATACCAGCGCCTCGACCAACCCCTTCAGGTTCGTTCGCTCCCGATCCGTCGCGCTCGTCGTGATCGAATCGGCGCCCTCGTCTTCGTCCGCGTCGGGCGCTGCACTCGGCTCCTCCGTCGTGCCCTCGATCTCGGCCAACAGCTGGTCGACCGCGGCCGCTCCGATGGCCGGGGCTGCTTCACCAGCCGCTTCGGCCGCCGCGTCGTCGCGCTGCAGCGCATCCACCTCGAGCGGGTCCCGCACGTCCACCGTCACTTCGAGATCGACCCCGACGTGCTCCGCCATCGGTGGCAAGTCCACGACGGGCAGCTCCAACGTCTCCGCGTCGTCGGCGGTCTCGTCGATCGATGCATCCTGCACGTCTCTGACGCTCTGGATGGCGACGTCGTGAGGCGCATTCTGCTCCAGCGTCTCCGTGACGGACGCCCCGCTGCCCTTTGGCTTCTTCGAGTTCGGCTTGCGTTTGCTCATGGCTCGCCCTCGGCTTCGGCTTCGGCCTCGCGCTGCGCGTCGGCCTCGAGCTGCGCTTCTTCGTCGAGCTCGGCGACGTCGCCGGCAGCGGCCGCGGCGATGTCGTCCGCGTCGAATGCCCGCGTCGGCGCGTCGAACGCCGAGCCGGCTTCGAACGGCGAGTCCGCGTTGGTGCCGAGCTCGACCAGGATCGGGCCGAACGGTTCTTCTTGGTACAGGCGACTCATGCGCAGTTTGGCCATTTCGAGGAGCGCGAGGAAGGTGATCACCAGGCCCTCGCGCGTGGTCACGCCGGTGAACAAATCCTCGAACCGGACTTGCTCTTTTCCGCGCAAAAAGTCCACGAGCTGATGGATGCGGTCGGTCAGGGACACGCGATCGGCCACCACGTCGTGGGTGAGCTTCATGCGCGTGGCGTCGAGCACGCGCTGGAACGCCGCGGCCAGCGCGAACAGCGGCACCTCCGCCAAGGGCGGCTGGCCCGGATCCACCGCTTCGGACAGCGGCGCCCCGCGCAAAAAGGCGTCTTGCCCGTAGGTGCTGCGCTCGCGGAGCTGCTCGGCGGCCAGCTTGTACTTCTGGTACTGCAAAAGCCGGCGGATCAGTGCCTCGCGTGGATCTTCCTCTTCTTCGGCCAGAGCCTCGCTGTCCTGGTCGGCAGGAAGCTGCGGCAGCAGCATCTTCGACTTGATGTGGGCCAGCGTGGCGGCCATCACCAGGTACTCGGACGCCAGATCCAGGTTCATCAGCTGCATCACCCGGATGAACTCCAGGTACTTGTCGGTGATGAACGCGATCGGGATGTCGAGGATGTCCAGCTCGTGTTTCTGAATCAAAGACAATAGCAAGTCGAGAGGCCCCTCGAAATTCTGATCGGGGAAGGACACCTCTATCTTTGGCAGAGCCTCTTCGGAGCGATCGCGGAGCGCCACGGGACCCCCGGAATACAGCCGACGGCCAGGAGCGTCGAGCGCTATGATGCCCTCCGTGACCGAACCCCTGGGAGAAAAGGCGGCTTCACCAAAAAAGCCAGCCGCGGGCCGCGTGGACCACGCGAATTCGCCCGGGCCCCGCGAAGGGGAACGGGTGTGCACGGCCTGCGGCCGCTGCTTCGGGCTCGGCACACTATTCTGCCCGGACGACGGCACGCCGCTCGAAACGAAGGGGCAGAAAACGGCCGATCCCTACCTGGGGCAGGTGATTCTCGACCACATCGAGATCCAGAAGCTTGCCGGCGTGGGCGCGATGGGCCGCGTGTACCGCGCCTTCCAGCGCGGCCTCGACCGCGACGTGGCCGTGAAGGTGCTGCACCGCGAGCTGTCCTCCAACAAGGAGCTGGTCGGCCGATTCATCCGGGAGGCCAAGCTGGCCTCGCGCATCGTGCATCCGAACGTGGTCCAGGTGCACCTCGCGGGCCAGCTGCCAGACGGCGCGCTGTACATCGTCATGGAGTACCTCGATGGCCTGTCGCTGCAGAGCGCCATGGCTGCCAGCGCCAACGGCGCCCTGCCTCTGGAGCGGTCGCTCCACGTGGCGCTGCAGCTGTGTCAGGCGGTCGGCGAAGCCCACGAGCTCGGCATCGTCCATCGCGACCTCAAACCCGAGAACGTCATGCTCGTGCGCCGCGGCGACGACAAGGACTTCGCGAAGGTGCTCGACTTCGGCATCGCCCGCACCAGCCAAGCCGAGCACGCGTCGATGGCCACCGCGCAGGGACTCATCTTTGGCACGGCCCGTTACATCTCGCCGGAAGGCGCGCGCGGAGAAGGCGCGACGCCCGCGAGCGACGTTTATTCGCTCGCCATCTTGTTCTACCAGCTGCTCAGCGGCTTCACTCCGTTCGACGCGGAGCAAGCGATCGGGCTGCTCTTGCAACACATCCACGAGACGCCGCCGCCGCTCACCGCGCCTGCGGGGCAGCCGCCCATCCCGGCGGCGCTGGCCAAAGTCATCGTCGACAACCTCGCCAAGCTGCCTGCTGACCGCGCCCAGAGCGCCAAGCGTTTCGGCGAGCGGCTGCGCAAGGCAGCCCGCGACAGCGGCATGATCCTGCCCGAGCTCGAGAGCATCTCGAAGCGCACCCCCGCCGACCGAGTCCATGACGGCGACATGCCAGTCGCTGGCGGCGCTTCTCTCGGCGACTCGCCTACCCACGCCACCGACGTGTGGAACCCGCCAGGTACCGCGGCGCACGAGACCGGATCGATGCAACGTACACCCGAGCCGCGCCGCGTCGGCGGAACCGAGATCGCGGACGCGCCTCGGTCCGCGCATGGCGGCACGCTTCGCCTCGACACGCCGCCGCCGGCGATGGTGGCCATGGTGGCCAACGAGGTGTTGCGAACTGGGCACGATCGCACCTTGCCAGTCCTCTCGCGGCCGCCGGAGCTCGCTCGGCTCGACGCGAAGCGGGATTCTCGTCAGGGACACAACGCGGCGCGCAATCGCACGCCGCCGCGGTCGCGGGGCGGGCTTTGGCTTCTCGCCATTCCGTTGTTCCTGGGCATCGGGCTGCTGCTCGGCGGTTTCTATAAGCCCGACCCCCAGGTCGTCGTCCGGGTCGATCCGCAGCTCGCTTCCGTGGCTCCGACTGCGCCGGCGTCAGGGGTCGAGGCCCGCGCCGCCGCGCGATCCGCCGACGGGACGTCCGCGCTGCCAGAGTCGGAGCTCTCGGGCTTGTTGCCCGAGCGCAAGAATCCTCCGCCCGCGAGCGGTCCGCGCCCATCCGGGCCCCCCTCTGCGAGCGCACAGGCCGCGGCGAAGCCGGGCACGGTGCGCGTCACCGTGGGCCGGCAAGCGGCCACGCCGACATTGAATCAACCGCTCGAGTTCACGGCGGTGGTATTCGACGGCCCGGAGCGTGCCGGCAACAGGGTCGACGCGGCGAATTTTTCGTTCCGTGGCGAGGGCATGAACAGCACCTTGGCCGCAGCTCTCGACGGTCAGGGCATCTTCCGCGTGCAGCTTACGTTTTACAAACCCGGCACCTACGACGTGATCTTCGGCGGCCTGCTCGGCGGTCGATCCATCGGTGGCAGCCACCGCTTCACCATCGGCTCCGATCGGCCTACGCCGGGCCCGCAAGCCTCCACAGCGCCGGCGCTGCCCGGCCCGAACGCCGCGCCAGCTGCGCCAGCCGCGCCAGCTCCGACGCCGAAACCCTCGTCGTCTCCCCAATGGCTGTGAGCTCGCTGCGCGTTCCGTCGTTCGTTGCTGCCGCGATCCTGTCGTCGTCGCCGGCGCTGACGCACG
>JAYUXI010000268.1:0-4274 GCA_043753085.1 Myxococcales bacterium
ACCCAAGAGCTCCTGCGCACCCTGTTCGCGCTGGCTCGCCACGACGCAAAAGGGACCGCGCCGCACGCCGTGGCGCAGTTCTCGACCAGCGCCGACTCGTTTCGGCTCGTGTTCGACTTGCAGTCGGCGCCGTCCACCCTGTCGCCGCTTCGCGTGTATGTTGCAACTCGCCTGGCCGCCGCACTGGATTGGTTCTGCGAGATCGGCCCCCATCAGGGCGGCGGTACGCGACTCACGGTGCGCGGGCCGCGCGCCGCGGCGTCGAGTAGTCCCAGCGTACCGCCGCCGTCCTAGAGCTCGTGCATCGAAGCACTCACGAGCTCCTCTTGCACTCTGGAGGCGCTGGCGCTCGCGTCGCACGCGAGCGCTCTGCGCGGACCTTCAGGCCAAATCGCCGAGGTGCTGCTTGGCGCGCGTTTCGGCCGCAGCGATCACTTCCTTGGCTTCGGCATCTGGGATGCGTAGGTACGCCGACAGCTCGCCGAGAAAGGTGTTCTCGGCCGGGTGCTGCGCGCCGTCGGCGAAGGTGAGGAGCACCGCGTGCGAGAGCACGACGCGGCGGTCGCCTGCCGAGAGCTCGTTCAGGTCGATGCTATCGAGGCCGACTTTCTCCTTGGCGCGGTCGAAAAACTCCGCGCTCTCGGCTTCGGACGCGTGGTACCCCTCGAGGATCCCGCGCAGCATTTCTTGCTCTGCGACTTCGAATTCGCCGTCGGCCCAGGCGACCGGCAGGAGTGCTTGGATGATGGCCCGCTCTGCGTCTTGCATGACCGTAGATGTCGCGCACTCCGGGACGCGGGTCAACGGGGCTTGGCCGTGCCCTGCAAGACCACCGTGGCGGGGCCGCCGTCGCCACTGCTGGCGAATTGTTCCGGGGCGACCCGCAACCGCGCGCGCAAACTGCTGCCCGATGCGATCAGCACTTCGTGCGCTGTGCATGCAATGGGCGCGATCTCCGCGTCGGGACCGGATCCGAACAGCAGCCACACTTCGGCATCCCGCGGTGAGCTGACCACCCGCACCGTGCCGGGCTCGCCTTCGCCGCCGACCACGGTGTCGGGCTCGGTCGGTGGCCAGGGATCCGCGCGCTTGTGCGACGGTGCCAGCTCGAACGCAAGCTCGTAGCGGGGGCGTCCCTGCGGATCCGGATCCCACTTGGCCTGCGCCGGCACAGCGGCGCGTTTCGGGGCGTGGCCGGCCAGCATCCCCACGAACTCGATGCGGGCCCCCGCCGGCATTGGCGATACGTCGAGGGGGGCGTTGCCCTGCAGCAGCAGGATCTCGCTGCGCTCCGGCGCGCCGACCACCCGGATCGCGCAGGCGAGGGCCGGGGCGACCGGCGACGTCACGCTCGCGGAGGGAGTAGGCGCCGGGAGCTTGTGCCCGAGCATCCATTCCGGGCGCTGCCAGTACACGAGACCCAGCGTGACCAGCGCCGCGACGAGTAGCGTGACGACCACGGTGCCGCCGCCGCCCGAACGGCGAGGACGCAGTCCTGACGGCGTACTGCGCCGGAGCGGGCGCTCCAGTCTTCGCGGCGGGAGCTCGCTCTGCGTCTCGGCGAGGGCCGGTGGCGGCGCGCTGGAGGGACGTGGCCGCCCGGCTGGCGGCGGCTCGGCTTCGGGCAGTTGCGCGAGCCGCGGCAGCTCCGGGCGGGAAGGCCGCATCGCCTCGGCGAGGCGGCCTTGCGGGCCCGAGGCGGAAGCGACCAACAAGGCCTCCACGGCCTCGCCTTCTTCGTCGGTCGGGTGATCGGCGCCGTTCCTCTCGGCGACGTCTGAATCCGATCCGGGCACGACGGGAGACGCGATCGGCGGCGGCGGCGTCGGCTCGAGGCCGGCGATGGCTTTCAGCTGCCAGCGCGTCGCCTGGTCTGGAACGTACTCGGTCGTGGGGGCCACCGGGTCGAGGGCGTTGAGAAGCTCGTCGATCGCGCTGATGCGTGCTGGAGGTGCACCCGTGAGCGGCGGCGGTGCTGCGGAGCGTGCAACCGGGGGCGGCACGGCGGGCGGCAGCTTGGCAGGCGCCGGCGGAACGGAAGCGGGCGGCTTGCGCACGCTGCTGGGCGCATTGCGACCCACGCCCTGCGTGACGCGTTTGACCTCGCGTGCGAGCCGCGCCAGGGAGCGACGGCTGGCCATGCGGTTGAGTGGAATGAGCGCGGCTTCGAGCTCGCGGACCAGCGCTTCGAGGCCGGGGCGGGTGCTGGTGCTGCACTGCCAGAGCGCCGGCGGACGCGACGCGCTGACCTCCAGGAGCCGGTGGAGCAGGCTGCGCACGAAGCGATCCGGCGCCTCTGCCTCGGCGTGCGGCACGAATGCCACCGAGCCTTCTTCACCGAGGAAGACGCCCTCGGGCAGCAACCCGCCAGGTTGCATGAGCGCGCGCTCCGCAAGCTCGAGGCACAGGTACCCGGCCACCTCGGGCGCGATCGGAATGCGCCGCGCCTCGACCAACTCGAGGGCGTCGCCCAGGGTCACCGAGCTGTCGAGGGGGCTGGACACGGGATGGCGGTGCGCTCAGCTGGCCGCAGATTGCGTCTGCCGTGCCAGCGCATCGAGCATCTGCTCGATCGACTTCAAGTTGTTGTCGATCGCCTCGGAGACGATCTGCACCATCGCGGTGCTCGAGGCCTTGATGCTCTCGTAGTAGCGCTGGCGCTCCGACATGTGGATGATGGCCGGCGGATAACCGGCTCGAAGCAAGAGCAAGTTGAGCAAGAGCCGCGCTACCTTGCCGCTGTCGCTGGGGAACGGAAACACGCGCAGGACGTCGTAGTGGGCACGGGCTGCAAGGCGCAGGCCGCTGCGACCCGCGACGATCTCCGGATCGTTGACCCAATCGACCACCTGACGAAGCTTCGTGGCGATTTTGTCAGGCGGGGCATACTCGTGGAAGTACAGCCGGTGCTGCGGAATGTCCTTGCGGTAGCGCACCGACTTGATGTCGCCCTCGTCCGGGTGAAGGATGAGGTAGAACTCGCGCAGGGTGTCGACCGTGACGGGCTCGTCGCGTTTGAGGGCAAGCGCGCGGATGTGGTTGATTGCGTCGCGGTGGCGACGAATATCTTCCGACGCGGGTTGCGCGCCGGTCTCGCTCGTGGGCGTGGCGCTGGGGTTCGAGCCGTCGAGCGCGACCTCGAGCTCGGCCTCGCTGTAGACGGAGCCTTCCAGCGCCGAATCGTGATAAATCCACGACATGTCGAGCCGCTTTCGGTAGAGCTCGGTCAGCTCTGGCGGCGCCGCGGCAAGCCTTCGCCCCAAGACCGCGGTGCGCTCCTCGATGGAAAGAGGCTTGGCCGAGGTCGGCGGCATGCTGCCTGACTTGTTCTTCGACGTCGATTTGGCTGCCATGCTCCTCCCCGGGTTTCCTTGCGGGCTCCGCGCCGAAACGTGGGCGGATGCTCGCGGCGCGCGAAACTAGGCGCTTCCGTTCGGTTTCGTCAAGCATCCCTCAAGCGGAGCCGCAAAGCCGGCGGTGGGGGAACCACCGGACCGCCGGCCCTGGGCGATTTCGGCTCCGCCCGCCCGGCGGGGTTGGTACGGCTGCACGCTGCATGCTGCTGCAGCTCGACGTCGCCAACCTGGTCCTGATCGAAGAAGAACACCTCGAGCTCGGTCCCGGCTTCCACGTGCTCACCGGCGAAACCGGCGCGGGCAAGTCGATGCTGGTCGACGCTCTCGGCCTCGTGCTGGGCGTCCGGGCGCGCCCGGACTGGGTGCGCGCCGGTGCCAGAGAAGCCGAGGTGTCGGCCCTGTTCGACGTCAGCGCCGACGCGGAGGTGCTGACCACGCTCGAAGGCTTCGGCATTCCGGTCGAGAACGGCGAGCTGGTCGTGCGGCGAATCGTCCAGGGCGAAGGCCGTTCGCGCGCCTACCTGAACGGACGCATGGCCACGGCCGCGCAGCTGCAGGAGATCGGCCCGCTGCTCTGCGACATCGCTTCCCAGCACGAGAGCGTGCGCCTCACCGACTCCGCCACGCACGGCGCGTACCTCGATGCGTACGCCGGACTCGATGCCATGCGCACCCAGCTGGCCACCACCTTCCAGGAGCTCCAGCTCCTCGACAAGCGCCGCGACACCCTGCAGAGCAAGTTGCGCACGCGCGCCGAGCAAGAAGACTACCTCTCATTTCAGCTGCGCGAGATCGACGAGCTGGATCCGAAGGAGGGCGAAGAGACCGAGCTGCTGCAGCGCCGCGGCCGCCTGCGCCACGCCGAGCGCCTCGGCAAGGCCACGCGCGAGGCCGCCGACCGCCTGTACGAGTCGGAAA
>JAYUXI010000269.1:0-10315 GCA_043753085.1 Myxococcales bacterium
GGAGCTGTTCCAGAAGCACCGCGGCGATCTGAAGCTGTACGGCTACGCCTGCGAGGAGATCACCGAGGAAGACTTCGTCGAGGTGTACCCGATGCTCCCGGGCCACATCGACCTGCTCATGCAGATTGCATCCAATCTGCGCACGCGCTCGAGCCGCGTGCAGGGCGACGACCACGCCGTCCGCGGCCTGTTGCAGTTGCTCGGCGAGCTGTTTCGCGAGCAGAAGCTCGCCGATGGCGAGATCGGGCAGCTCGTCACCATCGATGCCATCTACGACGTGCAGCACTCGGCGCTCGACGCCGACGTGCAGACTACCCTGAGCCGGATCTTCAACGACGCGCAGGTGCGGGGTGACGCGATGGCGCAGCGCGTGGCCAAGGCCGTCGCGCTGCTCGAGTTGATCCAGGAGCAGACCGCCACGACGCCCGAGCTCATCGCCGCGTGCCTCTACACGAAGCTCGGCGAGGGCAACCGCGTGCAGCCGGTCGCCGCGGCTCTCGAGAAGCTGCGCATGCTCGGCATGCTCTCGTACTCCGAGAAGCAAGGCTTCAAGCTCCAGAGCTCGGCGGGCCAGGAGTGGCAGCGTGAGCGCGACGACATCGGCGTGACGCAGGAGCAGATCAGCAAGATCGTCCAGGACACGCTGAAGGCGCTGGTCGGATCCACGCAGGAGCGCGCGAAGTGGAAAGGCCGCACGTTCCCGTGGGCGCTGTGGTTCTCGGATGGCCGCCAGGCGAACGACGTGAAGCTGCAGGACGTGCGCGACGACTCGCCCGTCGCCGTCGACTTCCGCTTCCTCCACGACAAGGAAGCGCGTGGTTCGACCCGGTGGGTCCCGGCAAGTGATCGAGAGCCGCTCCGCAACCGCGTCGTCTGGCTGGCGCAGGGCAGCGGAGCCGCGGAAGATTGCGCACGCCAGCTGGGCAAGTCGAGCCGCATGCTGGAGAAGTATCGAGCCCGGCGCGAGTCGCTCGCGCGAGAGAAGCAGCGCCTGTTGATCGAGGAAGAAGCCCGCGTCGACGAGCTCGATGCCCGGGTGCGCGCGGCGGTGGCCGAGGCCTTCCTCGAGGGCAACGTCTACTTTCGCGGTCAGCAGATCCGGCCGCGCGAGACCGCGATTGCGTTCGGGCCAGCGCTTGCCGGCATCGCGACGCGCGTGCTGCCGGATCTGTATCCGCACTTCTCCGAGATCGCGATCTCGCCGAAGGAGCTCGCGCAACTGCTCGACAAAGATCTGGCTGGCCCATCGACCAAGTTCATGGACGGCGGGCTGGGGCTCCTGTCGCTCGACGCGGGCAAGTACGTGGCCGCGTGCACCGGGCTCTATCCCACGCGCATCGCGCAGGAGCTCGAGTCGAACGGCGGCGTGTCGGGACAGACGCTCGTGGCCACCTTCGTGAGCTCGCCGTACGGCTACGCGCCGGATCTCGTGAAGGCGTGCTGCGCTGGCTTGCTGCGCGGCAAGAAGATCCGCATCCGCACCGAGCAAGGCACGGACATCAAGTCACACCAGGATCCGGGCGTGCGCGATCTGTTCAGCCGCGATCGCGACTTCCGCCGCGCCGAGTTCTTCCCGGCAGCAGAGGGTGAGATCAGCGGCAAGGATCGCATCGCGATCCGCAAGCTGTTCCAGAAGTACCTGCAGATCGACCAGGAGCCGGAAGACGAGCCGATCGCCGACACGGTGTTCCAGCAGTTCCCGCCCTGCCGCGACAACCTGCGCAAGCTCGAACAGAAGTACGCCGCTCTGCCGGGCCGACCGGATCTGCCGCCGGCGCTGCAGAAGCTGGGGCGCGCGCTCGAAGACTGCTGCCGTTCGCGGTTCGTGCAGCAGACCGTCAGCGAGGTGAAACGCAACCTCGACGCACTCCGCGACGGGCTCGAGCAGCTCGGTGTGGTTGCGGGCGAGCTCACGCAGGACGCCATCGACACGGTGGCGCGCGCCGCTCGCGTCCGAGACACCGAGCTCGCGCAGCTCCGGCAGTTCGAGGCGCTCGCAGATCTGGAACACGACGCGGCCCTGGTGACCACGCATCTCTCTGCAGACCGCCCATGGCGTGACGCCGCGCAGCTGGCCCCTGCGCTCGAGCGAATCTGCGCTCGTTACGTCGAGGCGCGCACTGCGCTGATCCGGTTGCAGAGCGAAGCCGCGGACGCCGCCATGAACGCGGTCAAGGTGCGCCCAGCGTTTGCCCAGCTCGATGCGGACCAATCACACCGGGTACTGCGTCCGATCCGCGACGTGCTGATCGAGACGACGGCGGAGGCGGTCTCGCCTTCGCTGGTCGAGATGCGCGATCGCTTCGCCAGTCGCATCCAGCCCGCGCAGGAAGCGGCGGACGACAAGCTGGACGAGGCGCTGAGCTGCGACACCGAGCAGCAGGTGGTGAAGGTCGACCTTCGCCTCCGGGGTCGCGAGTTGGAGACGCGGGCGCAACTCGACGCGCTCCTTCGCGAGGTGGAGGATCGAGTTGCTCCGTTGCTCGCCGCGGGCACTCGCGTACGGCTCGCGTGAGCTTGCGCGAAACGTCCTTCAAGGTCAAAGCCCTGCGTGCGACTGCCCGGCGCGGTCGTCCTTCAGGTCTTTGTGCCTCGTCGGCTCTTCTTCGCACGCGGGGGCGCTGAAAGCTCCGCAAAGACCAGCGCCGCTGCGTTGGTTTCAGTGAAGAACAGCTCAAAGCTCTCGGGACAGCTTCGACGTAGGGTGTCGATGTCGGTGTGTTCGGCCAGCTCTGCCAGTGTCTCGGCAGTTGCATTGCAGCCAAGCGCCCTGCGCAATACGCACTTGGGATGATTGGAGCGAGGGTCGGCGTCGTTGCCCCAGATGGTTTCGGGCGCGCTCGGAACCTCGCTGGCTTGCGCCCTGGCTCCGCCCACGGCCGCGACCGCCTTTGCATCGCCCAGCGCCCACGCTTCGACCATGCGACACGGCGTTGCCTTGATGCGCTTTACATGAGTCGCATCGGATACCGCAAGGAACCCACTCTCGATCTCCCGGTGCATCGACGCAAGTTTCCTCGCTCGCTCGCGATTGGTTTTTTTGGCGCCCGACTCTCGGTCGACGTCTTTCACGAAGACGACGAGGTCGTGACCGAACTCTCTGGCGAAAGCAAGCGCCATGGCAGCCTTGTCGGCGTGTCCGCTCAGCTTCTTCTTCTTCTCGTACCGGCCGAGCGACATCAACCGCTTTGCTTCAATGGTGAGGTCGCCGCCCAGGAGCCGGCGCAGCATTGGCGGGAAGTATCCCTCGACTGGTCGCCGACCTGGAGCGACCCAGCCGACACCCGCGAGTTCTCCGAACTCCGACGGCCCTTCAGCGATCAACAGCACGCTCAGGGCCCCCATCAGCGTTTGCTCGCGGCAGGGATCAGGCGCTCCTCCCCGACGTTGTACCAAAGCTCACCCGGTTCGAAGTGTTCGCGAAGCGACGCGTATCCTCGCGTCTCCGTAAGCTTGGTAACCACGACGGTGCCGGCCTTGCCGCGTGTGACCAATCGCACTGACTCGGCGGGAACGTAGTTCAGGGTGATCGGACTGTGCGTGGTGGTGACCACCTGGCTGGTCTCCGCTACCTCGGTCAGAAGTCCGGCAACCCCGCCAATCAAACGTGGATGCAGACCATTTTCGATTTCGTCGAGCAAAACGACGCTGGGGCGGCTTGGCCATTCTGGAATCGAAGCGATCACCATGAGCCGAAGCAGTCCATCGCTCACCTGGCGGGCGTTGAACGTTGCTTGCTCGCCGTTCCAGCGTTCGGTGATCTCGAGATAGCGCATTCCTGTCGCGTCGCTACGCGGCGTGATCTGCACGAGGCGAGCGTAGTGGCGGCGCACACGCTCTACGAAACGCGAGAAGGCGTCCTCGTTGTTGCGCTTCAAACGGAACAGAAAGCTGGCGAGGTTCTCGCCATGCGCGCCAATTCGGTCGGACGTGCCGGACGATGGCGCGCGCAAGGCGGAAGGCGTCAGCGACCAGAACGCATGAATGGATTCCGCCCACGCTTTGACGGCGAGCAAACCGGGGTATGCCTCCGCGTCCTCTTTCGGGTCGAGGGTGGAGAGCCAAGACTGTGGCAGCGTAAGTGGCGGCGGCGAGGCTGACTCGCCGTCGGACTCACGTGTAATCTTCACGCGTCTGCCGGTGCGCTCGAGCAGGCTTTGCCAGCGGCCGCTGTCCTGCCGCCGGACGGAAACATTCTCGGCCGCAATGCCCGGGTGCCGGCGCGCACCAAGCACGAGCTGCCAGCGCAAGACCGATGTGCCCACCTCCAGCTCGACTTCGATTGCGATGGTCTGCGTCGCCGAGCGCAGGTGCGGCAAGTCCGCGTAGCCCCATTCGTGTGCGGCGAGCATCTCGCTCACATTGCCGCGAACCAAGAGTCCCAGCACGTCGATGGCTTGCAGAACGGTCGACTTTCCCGCACCGTTTGGTCCCGCGAGCACGGTGAGCGGACTCATGCTGAAGGCGGCAGCTGCATCCTTCGCATGGCCCTTGCTCGCGCCAAACGCTTTGAAGCTCTGGATCCGTAGGTCCTTCAGCATGGCAATCTCGCCGTAGCCCATTCGGGGAGCCGCGTGCAGGGGCAGAGTGAGCGTGTCCTGCGCGTTCAGTACGCTGTCTCGCCACCGGAGTAGTGTCTCGGCTCGACGCTTCGCCGTCGACGGAGCCAGTCCGCACCGGGCGATGCGCTCGGTCAACTCGGCGAGAGCCAAGGGTTTCGTGAACAGGTAGGGAGCCACACGCCGAACCGCCGTACTGGCCTCGATCGCGGCGCGCCAGACCTTTGCCTCGCTGGCAGAGCGCTCCGAGGTTTGCAGCAGACGCTTACCCTGCTGGACCAGAAGAAGCCGCCCGTCGCGCCGTTTCGCCAAGCCCAGCGCCTCGGCGGCGACAGCGTAGTAACCGGTCCAGCGCGGAGAGAGGCCCAACTGCTGTCCGGCTTCGGCCAATGAGAACTCGCCCCCCTTTTCGAGCATCTGCCGCAGCTTCCAGAGCTGATCGGCCTGCGGGAACAGGGTGGTAGCGGGACGGCGGATGGGAAGTCGACGCATGACTGGGATACTCGAGAGCGCAGCGCAGAGTACGCTCATCGCGCGTGAAGTTGGCGCGGTACCGACCGCGTAGCCGAGGAGCTCACCTGGAACGAGAACGAATCGTTCGGTGTTCGAGACGGTCTGCGCCTTCGCAAACGAACCGGGCCCGCGCATTTCCGGCCTCTCACGGCCCGCGACGTGGCCTTACTATTGGGAGCCCGCGACCACAGGACGCTGGTGCGCGAGCACTTGGCCCCCATGGTGGCAGACGGGACGCTCGCGTATTCCATCCCCGAAATGCCGTACCACCCCGACCAGAAGTACAGGCGCAACGAACCATAGCCGGAGGTAGAGTGCGCGGCCCCGGATCATGCTCACCTGAGAAGCCAAGAAGCAGCTTGCCGAGACCATCCGCGGCACCGCGCAAAATCCCGAAAAGGGGATCCGCGCTCGGCTGCTACGGGCCATTCACGACGAAGGCGACCGGCGTTGCCGCCTGTCGGTCCCGCTGGAGAAGGCCGGGCTCGACGAGGCAAACCGTCGGCGTCGTGAGCAGCTCGAGAGCTGGATCGCCGAGCAAGCGCGCGCCGCGAAGCCGAAGACCGCGGCAGAGAAGAAGGCGACGGCCGAGCGTCTCCTCGCGCAGGCCGAGAAAGAAGCGGCGGCGACGCTCGTGAATCGCATGATCCTGCTGCGGCAGCTCGAGGCGCTCGGCTTGTCCAAGCCGGCCGTGCTCACCGGCGGCTGGAGCAGCAGGGGCTACCGAGAGTACCGCGAGTTCGCGCCGGCGCTGTGTGTCGACGTCGCGTCGGATTCCACGGAAGGCTACTTGCACGGCATCGACATCGATCCGCGCGCCGTTCAGATCGCCGCGGCCGGTCTGTATCTCAAGGCCAAGTCGCTCGCGAAAGACTCGCGTCCGCGCAGCGTGAACCTGGTGACGCCGGTGCTGCAGCTCGGCAAGTTGCCGGAAGACGACGCGGCTGTGTGGCGCTGGTGGCGGAGCTGGAACGCGAGGTGGGCGTTCCCGAAGCATTGACGCGGCGCCTGCTCGCCGCGCTGGCGGGCATGCAGCTCCCACAAGCAGTGGTGCGCCACGGCGAGCGACGGACCTTCGTGGCATTTGGCGCGCACGCGGGTGGGGAAGTAGCGCGTGCCCAGCCTTGGACGTAGTTCCCTCCGTACACGCCGCGTGATGCAGCGCATGCGACCGCCACGTCACGCCTCTTCGCTCGTCTCTTTGAAGAGAAACTCCTCGTCGCTCGCGTCGGTCTTCGCGGCCTTCTTTTCGCGGCGCTTGTGTTCCTTCGCGAGTAGCGGCACGCTCTCGAACCTGCTGGCCGAGCATCTCGTGGTGGAGCGACGCAGTCTCGAAGGACGGTTCGCCGATCTGCGAGAGGCGCGCCAGATCGGCGCTCGCGGCGAGACGGAGCGCCGATTCGCCGACACGCAGAAGCTCCTCGGAGTGCTGAACGACTTCATCGCGAAGGCGTCCGCGTCGCTGCCGAGCGATCCATGCATATTCCCACCGCCGACCACGAAATCGCGCTCTTTTTGCCGCGCGTCGTACGGCTGAAAACCGGCACGCGCACGGCCGGGCGTGCTTCGATGCATTCGTGCCGAACGACTCGTCCACGGATTCGCTGCTCGCTTTCCGGCGCGTGGTCGAACGCTTCGTTGCAGTGAGCGCAGCCGACTGGACGGTGTTCACGCGGGTGCTGACTCGCCGCACGCTGCGCAAGGGTGATGCATTCCTGACCGCCGGCGCGCTCTGCGATCGGGTTGCCGTGATCGAGCGCGGTCTCTTTCGGACCTTCTACGTGACCGATGGCGAAGAGCTCACCGTGGAGCTTTCCGCCGAGGGCGGGCTGCTCAGCAACTACGCCTCGCTGCTTACCCAGACGGCGTCCAGCTACGCGATCGAGGCGCTCGAAGACTCCGAGCTCGTCGAGCTCGACGGCCGCGAGCTGGCTGGCCTGTACGCGCGCCTGCCGCAGGGAGAGCGACTCGGCCGGCTGGTCGCCGAGCAGCTGTTCGTGCGCTCGGTCGCGCGCTCGACGCGGCTGCTGACCCAATCGCCGGAAGCGCGCTACCTGGCGCTGCGCGCCGAGGCGCCGGATCTGCTGCAGCGCGTGCGCCAGTACCACGTCGCCTCCTATCTCGGGGTGAGCCCGGAAACGCTCAGCCGGATCCGGCGCCGCATCGCTTGAGGCGAGTGCTAGCGGATCGCGACGGCGACCGCAGCGGAGCGGCCATCGAACACGAAGGCACCCCTGTCGAAGCTGGGCAGCCCAAAGGTGCCGCGCGCCCCCCGCGAGAAGCCGTAGGCTTCTTTCGGGATCCCGAACAGGCCCTTGTCCATCGCGTGGTTGGAGTTGGCGTCGTGAGAGACCACCACCAGGTAGCGTCCCGGTGGAACGTGATCGAGCGCCACCTGCATCGACGTCGCGGTGACCGGCACGATGCGCTCGGCGAGCACCTGGTCGTAGTGGAAGAAGGTGGCTTCGTCGTAGAGCTCGACGAAGAGCTGGCCCTCGACGCTGGGGATCCCCGAGATCGCTACCTCGACGCGCCCGTCGACCGACTGGAACGCGGCTCCTTCGAAGCGTGGAGAATGCGGTCCAGTCGGGCGGGCGGCAGCGCAGCCGGCCACGAGGATCGAGAAGGAACCAAACAGGATGTGTTTCATGCTGCGGAGCATGCGCGTCGCCGGGATCCGCCGCCTTGATCCGGATCAAGAACGCCTCCGTTGCGTGGACGACGGCACCCCGTCAGCCTGCGGAGCGTTGCGCTCGACGAGCGCCGGCAGTGGCGCCTGCTCGCGCCGAAACGCACGAGGCCAACGCGGAGTGATCCGGATCCGTGAATGGTTCCGAACGCCTCTCTCCCTCGCTGCTTTTTTCGCTCGTGCCCACGTTCTTGCCTCGAGCCGTACGGCAGCGGCCTCGACACGCATCCACATTCACGCCGCGTTGCCCCGAGAACGCGGTGGGTTCACCTACGCGCCTCGCGTTCCGGACGCTCTGGCGTCGCTGTCCGAGACGTGTGCCACCGCTGTGCCACGGCAAACTCGCGCCGCGCATTTCGCAAGGGGCTCGGGTCGGTATGCCTCGTGCTACGCACCCCCACCATGGCTTCTCGCGTCCTTCGGTCCTTTGGTTTCCTTGCGTGCGCTGCGGTGCTGCCGCTTCTCGTGGGAGTTGCGTGTTCGGACGAGAACCTCGGTGCCGCAGCCGATCCCGACGGCGGTGGGCGGCGCCTTCCCGATGGCGGCCAGCCGCCCCTTCCCGATGGCGCTCGCGACGACGCCGATGCGACTGTTCCAGGCTCGCTCGGTCCTATCAAAAACGATGGAGCCTGGAAGACCACGGTCGACTTTCCGGACGATCCGTTTCTGGTGGCGTCGGTCGACGGCGCCCCAAAGTGGGTCAAGTTCGCGATCGACCCAGCCACGCCGACCACCATCTACTTCCAGGACAGCAACGCCTACACGTTCCACTACGACTTCGCGCGCACGCACTGGGACTCGCTCGCCACCATGACGCCGGCCGAGTTCGAGCGCATCACGCTGCGCGCCGAGGGCCAGAGGCTGGTGACCGGCGCCGTGCTGTTTCCCGGCAAGCCCGGCATCACCGAGGCCGGCATCGAGATCATCCGCAACGATCCGTACGCCAAGGAAGACGTGCTGCGCTACTTCACGCCGATCCGTGCCGCCATTCGCGCCGCCGAAGGAATCACCGTTCGTACGTTCTACTTTCCGTCCCCCGACCAGCGCGCCACCGCCGAGCAAGATGCCGCGTGGTTCGCGGAACGCGGCATCGAGATCGGCTCGATCGCCCGCTGGCTCGACCAAGACAGCTGCTACGCCCCCGGTTGGGCCTACGGCAAGTGGGTGTATGTTCCCCGTGATCAGATCGAGGACGCGTTTCTCGCTGGCCGCCTGAAGGGCGAAGACATCCTGCTGACCGACGCCGTGCCCGCCGAGGTGCCGCGCGTCGCTGCCATCGTCACGCTCACTCCGGCCACGCCCAACTCCCACGTTGCCATCCTCGCCAAGACCTTCGGCATCCCCTTCGCGTACGCCCGCGATGCCGCGATGCAGGCCAAGCTGCGCGCGCTGGTCGGCAAAGAGGCCCTCCTGCGCACCCTGCCCTCGGCCGTCGACGAAGGGGCCGTGGGCTGCAAGGTGCAGGCGTTCGAGGCCACCGGGCTTTCTGCCGCCGGTCGCACGGAGCTCCTCTCGCTCAAGGCACCACGACCCGTCACGATCACCCCGAAAGATGGCACCGGCTCGCTTACTTCGGACACTGCGCTGCTGTTTCCTCGGGATCTGCCGCGGTTTGGCGGCAAGGCCAGCAACTTCGGATCGCTGAGGCGCTCGATCGCACCGAACAGCCCGGCCGCAATAGGAATCTCGTTCACGCTGTGGAATGCCTTCATGGCGCAACCCACCGCCGGCGGTGGCACGCTGCAGGCAGCGATCCTCGCGCGCCTCGCGCCATTCCAAGAGCCCGTGACCGACGTGGCTGCGCTCGAGGCGGCGCTCGTCGAGATCCGCGCGCTGATCGACTCGGCAAGCGTACCCACCGCGCAGCAAGCGCCGCTGCTTTTTGCCTTGCAAGACTTCGGCTTCGTGCCGACGCAAAAGGTGAAGTTCCGTTCTTCGACCAACGTGGAAGACGGCGCGGAGCTCTCCGGCGCGGGCCTCTACGACAGTTACTCGGGGTGCTTGGCCGACGACCTGGATGCCGACAGCGCCGGCCCCTCGCTGTGCGATTCCGCGGAGCCCAAGGAGAAGGGCGCGCTCGTCGCCATCCGCAAAGCCTACCGCAGCTTTTACAACACGGGTGGGGTGCTCGAGCGCATTCGCTACGGGCTGGCCGAGACCGAGGTCGGCATGGCGCTGCTCGTGAACAAGAGCTTCCCCGACGCCGAAGAAGCGGCCAACGGCGTGGCTACCTTCACCCTGCCTTCGTGGGGCGGAATGAGCGCCACGATGGTGAGCCAGGTCGGCGCAGAGTCGGTCACCAACCCCGCGGGTTCGAGCCGCCCCGAGGTCGCGCAACTGAGCTGCTTCGACCAGACCGCTGCAAACTGCACCGTTTCGTTTTCGCAGGGAACGAGCCGCTTGCCGCTTGGTAGCCACGTGCTGGAAAACCCCGCCGAATACCACGGCTTCGCGAGCCTGTTTCTCACCGCAGGCGTTCGGTTTCTGAGCGATCTGCAGCTACCGGCCGGGCAAGAGACCACGCTCGACGTGGAGTACAAGAAGACCACCGACG
>JAYUXI010000270.1:0-4263 GCA_043753085.1 Myxococcales bacterium
GGCGACGATATCAGCTTTCTCGTTTCGTCTCGGGCAGCATGGGAGTCGAGTCGCCGGTGACAGCGCAGTTCGGCGTGGACGGTTTCGGTGGTGGAGGCGCGCTGCTCGTCGATCGTCTCACGCACCTCACACGCCGGTGGCGTTTGGCGGCCAGATGTACTTGTGCAGCTGCAGCTGCACGCGCACGGGCAGGGCATCGGCCATGACCCACTCGACCAGATCCTTGGGATGGAGCTGCCCGAACACCGTGCTCGCGAGCAGATTCGGCGTGATCCGAGGCAGCGCCCGCTCGCGGATGACCATGCGCATCCATTCGTAGTCCTCGCGTCCGGTGAGCACGAACTTGATCTCGTCGCCTGGACCAAGGTGCTCGAGGTTCGACCAGCGCATGCGCGCGGACTCGCCGCTGCCCGGAGGCTTCAGATCCATGATGCGGTGCACGCGGCGGTCCAGCACGGAGACGTCGGCCTCGCCACTGGTCTCGATCAAGACCGTGCGCCCCGCATCCAACAGCTCCTTGCACAGTACGGGTACGCCGGGCTGCAAGAGTGGCTCGCCCCCGGTGAGCTCGACGAGTTGCGTGCCCGTAGCCAACGCGCTCGCGAGCACCTCCGCGCGAGCCATGCGGGTGCCCTCGTAGAACGCGTGCTCGGTGTCGCACCACGCGCAGCGCAAGTTGCAGCCGGTGGTTCGCACGAACGTGCACGGCAGTCCGGCGAACGTGGATTCGCCCTGGATGCTCGCGTAGATCTCGTGGACCATCAACGTGGCGAGCCTGCCGGAATCGTCCGGCGCGACCTGGTTGGCCTGGGTGGCCTGGGTGACGGCCTCTGTGACAGGAAGCGACTTCACGCCGGGCCTTACGGCTCGAGGCGCTTGGCGCCCTTGGGCTGCGGCAGACCGGACGACACCTTCAGCTCGGCCTTGGGAAACACATCCGCAACCAGAGGAGCAATCAGGTGCCGCTCGACGAAGGGAACGCCCGGACAGCCGGCGTAGACACCTGCAAGATGCACGTGCACCTCACGGGCGGTGGCCTTCACCAGGTACAGCTCGCCCTTGTCGGCCGTGAGGAGCGGCGCGGCAACTTGCTTCAGCAGTTCGGTGAGCTTGAGGGCTTCGGGAGACTCCACGGTGCCACCGTAGCATCCATCCGGTCAGGGCCAGTCAAGGATAGGCAGGCGGATCGTTGGCCGTAAAATCCAGCCCAGCCTTCACGTAGGCGTCGAGGTCGGGCTCGCCCACCTGCGCGTCCAGGATCTCCATCGACCGCGTGTCGATCAGGAGGTTGAACGGCACGCCCTGCAGGCCGTAGGCGCCCATGGCGGTGGCCCGCACGTCGACCCCGAGGTCGAGGCGCATGGGGTGAACCGCAGCGAAGCCGTCCAGCGCGGCGAGCGACGGGCCTTCGTTGGGCTCCGCGCCGTTGACCAGCAGCACCAGGATGCGCACGCCCCGCGCCTCGAGCTCGGCGCCGCGCGACTCCAGCTGGGTTGCCACGCGCTTGCAGATCACACACCAGCTCGCGGCCGAGAAAATGTAGAGCGCACGGTGATCTGCGGCGCTGGGATCGTAGTACTCGGCGAGCGACAGCGTCTCCAGCTGCTCCTGCACCGCGCCGCCGTGGTAGCCGCGGAACGCCAGGTTGGCGATGCGATCGCCGGGAATCGTGTTCTGTCGCTGCTGCGTGCCGATGTGGTCGGAGGGATAGACCACGCCCCGCGGATTCTGCGCGTTTGCAGGCGGCATCTGCAGCGGGAGGTCGTCCGCGGAGGGGCTGCTGCACGCCAGGATCGCGAGGAGCGCCAGAGTTCGAGCCTTGCCGAGCATGGGGGAAAGTGTACACGGACTCTCGTGGATTTCCCCGTCCTGCGCGGCTTTGGCCTCTCTCGTTACAACGAGGAGTCTGGCGAGGCATGGCTGGAGGGCCACACCGCAGACAGCAAGGAGCGGCAGCTCGGCCGCATCGTGTCGGTGCACTACGGCGGTTTGTTCGTGCGCACCGAGGACGCGGTGTTGCTCACCACGCCCTCGGCCAAGATTCGCCGCCTCGGCCGGCAAGAAGCAGACGGCAAACCCGCCGTGGGCGACTGGGTGGTCGTGCGGCCCGCGGCCAACTCCGGCGCCGCCTTCCTCCTCGAGATCTTGCCGCGGCGCTCCAGTCTCGTGCGCCGGGCCGCCGGTGGCGACGACATGCCCCAGATCGTCGCCGCCAACGTGGACGTGGTGATGATTTGCATGGCGCTCGGTGTAAACTACAACATTCGCCGTCTGGAGCGCTACCTGGCGCTGGCTGCGCACGGCGGCTCGCGCGCCTGCGTGGTGCTCACCAAGTGCGACGAGCATGCCGACGGCGCCGAACGCGAGCTCGAGGTACGCGCCGTGGCCGGCGAGTCCGCCATCTTCGTCGTGAGCGCGCTCGCGGGCGTCGGCCTCGACGCGCTCCGCAGCGAGCTGCGGCCGGGAATCACCGCCGTGATGGTTGGCTCTTCGGGCGTCGGCAAGTCCACGCTGCTCAATGCCCTCGCCGGCGAGCACCACATGCTCGCGAAGGCGGTGCGCGAAAAAGACGACAAGGGGCGCCACACGACCACCCACCGCGAGCTGTTTCGGCTGCCTTCCGGCGCGCTTTTGATCGACACGCCCGGTCTGCGGGAGGTCGGGATCGTAGGCGAGCAGGATGTAAGCTCGCGTAGGAAAAGGCGGGGAAATGCAGGGACAAGCGTAGCGAAGAAACGGCACACCTGACGCCGATGTCAGGAACTCTGTCGCGGACGTCTCGTATACTGGGGGGTTCGCTCAGCTCGCCATTGCTCTCCACAGCAGGATCCTCCGATGCGCTCGTATCTTTTTCTCTCGATCTTCGCCGTGTCCGTCGCGGCCGCAACGGCCGCTTGTTCGGGCGGCGGCACTGCCGGCGACGACGACACCACTTCGTCTTCGGGCGACCCGGGCGGCAGCAGTGGCAAAGCCAGCTCCTCGTCTGGAACGGGTGGAACGTCTGGAACGGGCAGTAGCTCGTCGTCGGGCGCGCCGATCGAACCTGGCAAGCCGGGTGCCGCGTGTGCGGCCCCGGCCCAATGCGACGACAAGGTCTGCGTCGACGGTACCTGCCGCGCCGCGACCGCCAACGATGCCGTGAAGAACGGCAACGAGACCGGCATCGACTGCGGCGGCAGCGCCGCGGGCACCAACACGAACGCTCCCGCCTGCGCCACCGGCGGCGGCTGCGCCGTCGCTGCAGACTGCGTCGACAAGCGCTGCAGCGGATCGGTGTGCCTCGCACCCACCAGCACGGACGCCATCCAGAACGGCAACGAAACGGGCGTCGACTGCGGCGCGAGCGGTCCCGGCATCGACACCGACGCGAGCAAGTGCGCCGACACCGTGACCTGCGGCGTCGCGAACGACTGCGCCAGTGGCGTGTGCAACGTGACCTGCCAGGTACCGACCAGCGGCGACGGCGTGAAGAACGGCAACGAAACCGGCGTGGACTGCGGCTCGGGCCCAGACGGTTTCGACACCGACGGCGCCGCGTGCGCTCCGCTCCAGGGCTGCCTGGCCGACACCGACTGCGCCAGCCTCGTGTGCTTCGATCTAATCTGCCAGGCGCCGACTTGCCTCGACGGGAAGCAGAACGGCAACGAAACAGGGCTCAACTGCGGCGGCGACGCGTGCGCGCCGTGCGCCGACAACCTCGGCTGCGCGCTGCCGCGAGACTGCGTGAGCAAGGTGTGCGGCGGGAACCTCTGCACGCCGCCAAGCAACATCGATGGCGTGCAGAACGGCAACGAGACCGGGCTCGACTGCGGCAAGAGCGCCGACGGAGCGAACACCAGCGCGCGCACCTGCAAGGACACCGAGGCCTGCAACGACGACGGCGATTGCTACAGCGGCAAGTGCACCGGCAACGTGTGCCGCGCTCCGACCAAGACGGACGGCGTCAAGAACGGCAAAGAGACCGATGTCGACTGCGGCGCGGGCGGCCCCGTCACGGTCAATGACCCGTACTACGGCACCACCGTCGACACCGTGGCCGACGCCTGCGCCGACCTGAAGGCCTGCGTAGTCGCGGGCGACTGCACGAGCGGCGTGTGCACCGCGCTCACCTGCAGCGTGCCCACGTACACCGACGCCGTGAAGAACGGCAACGAGACCGACCTGAACTGCGGCGGCGAAGCGGCCGTGGGATCGCCCGTCGGCTCACCGGGCGCACGCGGCGACACCGCAACGGCGCAGACCAACCGCTGCGTCGCCAGCAAC
>JAYUXI010000271.1:0-4259 GCA_043753085.1 Myxococcales bacterium
TGGTCGCGTCGCGCAGCCGACCTGCTCCGCGTCGGCGCCGGCGTGCTTTGGTTGCTCTCGCCCACCCTCGCCGAGGTCGCACTCGACCTCGCACGCCGACGGCCGTTCTTGCGCTCGTTCGACGCCGAGGGACTCACCAGCTACGTCCGCGCGCTGGCGTGCAGCAGTGTGCTGGTGACGAGCCTGCTCGTACTCGCGGCCTACTCGGGCTCGAGCTCGAAGCGCTCGCCCCGCCGCAACGGAGCAGCGCGCGCCGCGTACCATGTGGTTCTGGTCCTGTTCGCGCTGCTCGCCGTCGGCGCCCAGAGCTACACCTTCACCCGTTACCAGGCGTACATGGACGACCGCGCGGTGCTGCTCGGCACGGCGCTGCTTCCTTCCATCGGCCAGCAGCTGTGGCACGATCGCATGAGTCTGCTCGTCGCTCTCGGTCCACCGCTCGGCTTCGCGGCGCTCGCACCGTTCGTGCTCCGCATGGCGTGGGGCACCGCGCGCAACTCGTTCTGGACCAAAAGCAAGCGGCGCTTCACGCGGGATCTGTGTGCAGGCAGCGCACTGGTCACGCTCTTTGCGTTTCACGTCGAGAGCCAGCAGGCCGTCCCGAGTACGCTCTACGTGCACGCCATGGGCCAGTATGCGCGCGCGCGCTGGGACCACAACGAGACCGTCGAGCGCGTGCACCCGGGTCACCGTCATCCGGTGGAGGTGCCGCCGCTCGTGCCGCATCCCAGCGTGCCGCGCAACGTCGTGTTCGTGCTGACCGAATCGGTTCGCGCCGACGTCGTGTGCAGCGAGCACGTCGAGCGTTGCGAGGTCACTCCGTTCACGAACGAGGCGCTACCAGGCCGGATCCCGTTTCTCAACGTGCGCGCGCTCGGATCGACGACGGCGCTTTCGATCTCGACCATGTGGTCCGGCCTCCCGCCCGAGGCCAGCCGAGAGGACGCGCACCGGGCGCCGCTGCTCTGGGAGTACGCGGCGGCGGCCCACATCGACTCGGCCTACTTCACCGCGCAGAACCTGCTCTTCGGCAACTCGGGCGTCTGGCTCGAGGCCGTTCCGTTCACGAGGCAGTTCTCGGCCACCCACCTCGAGCCGGATCCGCCACTCGAGGTCGGTGCGGAGGACTCGCTGCTGTTCACCCGGGCACTCACGGAGCTCGGCCAGCTGCACGAGCCCTTCTTGACGGTGATGCACCTGTCGAACACGCACTACCCGTATCGGTTTCCCGACGGCGACGCCCCCTTCCAGCCGGAGAGCGACGAGACCGGGCCGTACTACAAGCGCGAGCTGATCAACCGCTACAAGGACGCAGTGCACCACCAGGATCGCGGCTTGGCCGACTTCGTGAGGGGCCTGCGCGCTCGGCCCGAGGGCGTCCGGACTGTGATTGTGTTCCTTTCCGACCACGCCGAGCAGCTGCACGAACACGGCGCCCACGGCCACACCGGCACCTTGTTCGACACCGAGATTCGCGTGCCGGCGTGGGTCGACGCGCCGGACGGCACGCTCACTGCCAGCGAGCGCGAGTCGCTGACGAAGCTGAAGAGCGTTCCGCTGACGACCCTCGACGTCTTTCCCACGATCATGGATCTCATGGGGCTCTGGGACGGCCAGGACGTCGGCAGCTACCGCGCCAAGATCACCGGCACGAGTCTGCTCCGCGGCGGCAGCTCGCCGACGATGCCGCACGTTCTGACCAACTGCAGCGGGCTGTGGAACTGTGCGTTCAAAAACTGGGGTGCGATGCGCGGCAACCGCAAGGTATTCGCCATGCAGGGCGATCCCGAGTGGAAGTGCTTCGACACCGACCTCGACCCGGCCGAGGTCCAGCTGCAGCCACTGGCGACGTGCGCGGACATCGTGCCGCTGGCGGAAACGCTCGGCAAGCCGCCGTTCTGACCGCGCGTCGGGGCGTGCTAGACCCAGGCGCCATGAGCGAACAGCGCCGCGTCCTCTATCCCGAGACCGAACCGTTTCGCACCGGGCGTCTGTCCGTCTCCGGGGGCCACGATCTCTATTTCGAAGAGAGCGGCAACCCGCAGGGCAAGCCCGTCGTGTTCTTGCACGGCGGCCCGGGCGGGGGCAGCGAGCCCAAGCACCGCCGCTACTTCGACCCAGCCGCCTACCGCATCGTGCACTTCGATCAGCGCGGTTGCGGCAAGAGCACTCCGTTCGCATCGCTCGAGCACAACACCACCTGGGATCTCGTCGCCGACATCGAGGCGCTGCGCACGCTGCTCGGCATCGAGCGCTGGCAGATCTTTGGCGGCTCCTGGGGCTCCACCCTCGCGCTGGCCTACGCGCAGACCCATCCGGATCGCGTCACCGAGCTGGTGCTGCGCGGCATCTTCTTGCTGCGCCCGGAAGAGATCGCCTGGTTTTACCAGTCGGGCGCCAGCTTCATTTTTCCAGACGCGTGGCAGCCGTACTTCGAGCACATCCCGGCCGTCGAGCGCGGCGATCTGCTGCGCGCGTACCACCGCCGGCTCGTCTCGGACGACGCGGCGGTGCGCTTGGCTGCGGCCAAGACGTGGAGCGTCTGGGAGGGCAGCACCAGCTGCCTCGTGCCCAATCCGGATCTGATCTCGAAGACCGCGGCCGACGACTTCGCGCTGGCCTTCGCGCGCATCGAGGCCCACTACTTCGTGCATGATGCATGGCTCACCGGCGGCCGCGACCTGCTCGCCAACGTCGACCGCATCCGCGCCATCCCCGGTGTGATCGTGCAGGGTCGCTACGACGTGGTCTGCCCGGCGAAGAGTGCATGGGATTTGAAACGCGCCTGGCCCGAGGCGGATCTGCGGATCGTGCCCGACGCGGGCCACGCCGCGTCGGAGCCGGGCATCGTGCACGAGCTGGTCAGCGCGACGGACCGATTCCGCGCGTAGCGCGCGGCGCATCGATCATTCCGCGCGTAGCGCGCAGCGCCGCAACCAGGCTGCCCAGGCGTTCGTCTTCGCCGAGCGTCTCCCGGTAGCCGAGCTCGTCGCGAATGCGCGCCGTGTCGAGCACGCAGTGCGTGGCGTAGTGTCCGAACAGACCGACGTCGTCTTCGTCTTGCTCGCGCAACGAAAGAGGCCGTTTCAAGAACGCGGCCAGCGCCAGAGCGCGCTCTCCCATCGCCGGCGTCTCCGCTTCGGCTACGTTGAACGCGCGAAACCCCGAGGGCGCGCGGGTGGCAGCGAGCACGATGGCGTGGGCCGCGTCGGCCACGTGGACGTGGCTCAGTCGCAACGGCGCGCCGCCCGCCACGTCGAAGTAAGTCTGACCGGCATCGAGGGCATCGACCACGGCGCCGAAGCGGCGCTTGGGATCGCGCGGCCCGTAGACGACCGGCAGGCGCAGCGCCGCGACGGGCTCGCCGGTTTCTCGCGCGAGCTCTTCGTACACCGTCTCGACGTCCTTCTTGTCGTAGTCCGCTCCGCCCTCGTGAGCGCCAAGCTTGGCGAACGGCCGGGCAATGGTGCGAGGCGAATCCTCGCCGACCCGCTCCTCGTCGGTGGCGGGCGCCGGCAGCCCGTTGAGCTTGCCGAACTGTGCGTACACGTCCTGGCTCGAGATCACGACAGCGGGTACGCCGAGCGTCTTGATCGCCAGTGCGGCGGTCTGGGCGTCGACCTTGGTCATGGCACGCATGTCGATCACGACGTCCGGCTTGGCCTTGGCAACGGTGACGGCGAACGACGAGGGATCGGCGCGGTCGGCAAAGACCTCGCTGGCGAACGGGATCTGCGCGGCGTGCCGGCCGCGATGCACGACCGTGACTCGATGGCCGGCGCCGAGCGCCGCGACGCAGGCGGCGTGGCCAATGAAACGCGTACCGCCCAAAAAGACTAGATGCATGTACGCCGCACGCTACGCGACCAAGGCCCGCGGGGGCGAGCAGCAAAACCGCGGCCGGCGCCGGCCGACGCCGACGCGAGTCACGCGCAGGGCAACGAGAGGCAAAAGGCTGCGCCTGGGTTCGCGTCCTCCACCCAGATGGCTCCCGCGTGCGCGTCGGCGACGGTCTTGCAGAACGCCAGACCCAGGCCCCGGCCGCCGCTCGCCGCGGAATCGCCGTCGCCCTGCACGAACGCGTCGAAGATGCGCTCCTTCAGCTCGGCCCGGACACCGACGCCAGAGTCCGCCACGCGAAACTGCGTGCGGCCGTCCTGTTCGGAGACGACGACCTCGACGATGGTGTTCTGGCGCGTATGCCGGATGGCGTTTTCGACCAGGTTGGTGAGCGCGCGCCGCAACAGCTCCGGGTCGGC
>JAYUXI010000272.1:0-10286 GCA_043753085.1 Myxococcales bacterium
GCCGAGAGCTACCTCGAGCCGCGCGAAGCGATCGTGGCGCAGGGCGCGCACGGCCGCGAGACCGAAGCTCTGTGCGCAGCGTACGGCTCGCTGGGCCGGGCCCGCCGGCCGTACCGCATGGCGTCGCGCACGCCGCAACATTTCTTGGACCACAAGCCGGTGGGCAACGCGCGCTGGGTGTGGGACTGCTTGTACCCGTCGCCCTACGCCGCCGCGGTCGACACGCAGGCCGAGAAGACCGGCGTGCCAGCCGAGCTGATCTACGCGGTCATGCGTACCGAGAGCGGATACGACCCTGAAGCAAGGTCGCCCGTCGGCGCAGTAGGCCTCATGCAGCTCATGCCAGACACTGCCAACCGGATCGAGAAGGGCGCCGACTACCCCACCCCGGCAAAGAACATCGAGCTCGGTGCGCGGCACCTGGCCGAGATTCATCAGGCCGAGGACAGCTGGCCTCTGGCAATCATGGGGTACAACGGTTCGCCCGAAGCCGTCGCGCGCTGGCGCAAGCGTCTTCCCGACTTCCCGCTCGACGTGTTTGCCGCCACCATTCCGTTGCTGGAAACCCGCGGCTACGTCACCAAGGTGCTCGAGGCCTGGGCGCGTTACCAGGTGCTCCGCGCACCTGACGCTGCACCTGCGCTCGGCCTGGAGCTGACCCCGGCACGATGATGGTCGAAGCGCACGCGTTCCAGTGGGTGTATTCTACCGACGACGTCGCCGCCGGCAGGATCGGCCGAGACGCCAAGACCCTCGGAGGCAAGGGCGCCCGGCTGGCCTGGCTCCAAGGCCGCGGCTTCGACGTGCCGGTCACCTGGCACTTGCCGGCGCGCGCCTTCGTCAGCGCCGTGCGCGCCTTGCCCACCGGCTACGAGCTTCGCTCGCTGCTTCGAGCCGAGAGCACTCGCTCGCTGTACCTGCGCGCAACCGAAGCGCGCGACGCTCTCGCCGAGGCACCGTGGCCGGCCGGGCTCGAAGACGAGCTGCGCACGCTCCACGCGTTGCTCGCACCAGGCGCCGCCTGGGGCATCGCCGTTCGCTCGAGCGCCACCTCGGAAGACGGCAAGCTCACCAGCATGGCCGGCCTTTCCGTGTCTCGCCTGGCGGTGTTCAGCGCCGACGAACTGCTCACGGCCGTGCGCGACGTGTGGAGCTCGCTGTACGATCCCAACGCGCTCGAGTACCTGCGATCACGTTTCGTGCGGGACGCCGCCATGGCCGTGGTGTTCCAGCCCACGGTGGTGGCCCGGGCATCCGGCGTACTGCTCGTGCCCGAGCACGTCGACAGCACCAACCCGGGCTTTCTCGTCAATGCATCGCTCGGCCTGGGCACCAGCGTGGCAGCCGGCACGGCGACCCCGGATCGGTACCGCATCGACGAAGAGGGACGCGTGCTGGAGCGCGCCGTCATGGCCGACAAGAATGCCACCCGCGTCCACGACGGCATTCTCACCGACGAGCCTGCCGGCTCGGAGGAAGCGCTGCACGGCACCGACCTCGAGAAGATCGCGCAGCTCGGTCGCCGGCTGCGCGCAGCCGGCACGGGCGGCTGGGACGCCGAGTTCACCTTTGAAGCCGACCGCCTGGTGCTCGTGCAAGCGCGTCCGCTCACCGCGCGGCGGCTGTCCCTGCAAAAAGATGCGGTATACACCAATGCCAATCTCGGCGAGGCGCTGCCCGGCGTCGCCACGCCGATGACGTGGTCGGTGGCGGGTGCGTTTGCCGAAGAAGGGTTCAAGCGTGCCTTCGGTGTGCTCGGCTGCAAGATCCCGAAGGGCACCGAGCTCGTCGCCAACGTGTACGGCCGGTTCTACCTGAACCTCACCAGCTTCTCGGACATCCTCGGCCAGATCCCCTGGGTCGACGTACAAACGCTGGTCGAGCTCGGCGGCGGCGCGCAGTTGCCGGCGGGCATGCACGTGACCGCTGACCCATCGCGCCGCGGCACTGCCCGCAGCTTGGTGCGGCTGCCGTTCGTGGTTCGCGATCTTCTGCGCGAGCAGCGCCTGCTGGACGACAAGGTGATCGCCTTCGAGGAAGACATCACCGGCCGCGTGGCCGCGCATCGTGCCATGGATCTCACTATCCTGCCCGACGAGGGCCTGGGCCGTCGCCTGCGCGAGATCGAGCGCTTGCTCGCCCGTACCGGCAAGATCATGCTCACCTGCGCGGCCAGCTCGATGGCCATGCACCTGTGTCTGCGTGCCCTGTTCGCGCGCGACGGCGATCCCGACGGCAAACGTGGCAGCCTTGCCGTCACCGCCGGCATCCGCGATCTCGAAAGCGCGCGTCCAGCGCTGGGACTGCTCGGCCTCGCCCACGCCCTCGAACGCGATCGCTCCGCGTACGACGCCTTCCTGAGCCACCAGGGTCCACCCGGCGCACTGCTGGAGGCAATGCCCGCCGGCGCGTTCAAGAAAGCCCTCGGTCAGTTCCTCGACGCGCACGGCGATCGCGCCGTCCGCGAAGCCGAGCTCGCCACGCCGCGTTGGCGCGAGGATCCGTCCACGCTTTTCGCAATGCTCCGCTCCACGTTGCACGGCGACGTGGACGGCGTGGAGCGCGCACTCGCCGCGCGCAACGAAGCGCAGGCCCGCGAGCTCGAGAAAGAGCTCGCCTTGCTGTCGTTCTCGCGGCGTCAGCTGGCGCGGCTGCTCGTCCCGCGGGCGCAACGGGCCACGCGCTACCGGGAGCGACTTCGTGCCTGGGTGCTGGTGGTGCTCGGCATGCTGCGCGAGGTCGTGCTCGATGCCGATCGCCGCATCGGCCGCCTGGTACCCGAGCTTGCCGAGGAGCGCGCAAAGTGGGCCGGCCAACCCGGCGCAGAGATCCCCGACGCGTTCTTCCTCACCGTCGACGAGCTGGTCGACGCCCTCGACCACGCCCGCACCGACCTGCTGCCCTTCTTCCGAACCAGACGCGGGGACTATGCACGCAACGTGCAGCGCCCCGAGCCCGAGAGCACATTTCGAGGCGCGCCGGCGCCGCTGCAGGCGCCGCCGCGGGGCGAGCGTCTGCTCGGCGTCGGCGCCAGCTCCGGCATCGTGTCCGGCGTGGCGCGCGTCCTCGCCGGCGCGGGGCGCCTGGCGGAGTTTCGCCCCGGCGAGGTCCTGGTCACGCACGCCACGGACATCGGGTGGACGCCGATCTTTCCGCAAGCCACCGCGATCGTGACGGAGCTCGGCGGCGCGCTTTCGCACGCCGCCATCGTGGCCCGCGAGTTCGGCATCCCCACCGTGGTGAGTGCGCGCGCAGCCACGCTGGTGATTCGCACCGGCGACCGCATCCGGGTCGACGGCGACACGGGCATCGTGGAAGTGCTCGAGCGCGCCGGCTCGTGAAAACGTGGCGCGCCGACCGCACGCGCACGCTTGGCGACGTGCTGGCCCACGTGTTCGCGGACCAATCTGCTCTCGCCCAGGGCCGGGTGTTCGTCGATCGCGCGCGGGTGACGGACGCGGCGCTGGCCGTTTCCGAAGGCGCGCTGGTGGAGGTCGGAGAGGCGGTAGTGTCGGCCGACGCCGAGCTCGAGATCCTGCACGCGGAGCTCGAATTTCTGGCCGTGAACAAGCCAGCCGACCTGGCATCGGTGCCCGATCACCACGGGCACGATTCGCTGCAGGCGCGCGTGGCCACCTACTGCCAGCTGCCGCTCGAGCGCGTGCATCCCACCTCGCGTCTGGATCGCGGCGTGAGCGGCGTGGTCATCTTCGCACTGGCCAAGGCTGCGCGCGACGCGTTCGCGCAGGCCCGAGAAGACGGCAGCTACGCCCGTCTGTACCTGGCGATTGCTGCCCGAGGCGACGATGCAGCCGGCACCTGGAGCTGGCCCATCGGCCGCCACCCGAAAGATCCACGCAAACGCACGGTAAACGGAAGAGACGCCACGCACGCGTTCACCGATCATCGCGTACGCGCTCGCGCAGCCGAGGGAGTGCTGCTGGAGCTCACGCCGAGAACGGGACGGACCCACCAACTACGCGTGCATGCTGCACACGCTGGCTCGCCGCTGGACGGCGACGGCACCTACGGTGGCAGAACCCGGTTTTCGTCCGAGCGCGGCGACATCACGACGCTGAAACGTGTGGCACTGCACGCGGCGCGGGTCGTGGTGCCGTGGAAGGGAGCAGTCATCGAGCTCGACGCACGGCTCCCCAGCGAGCTCCGCGCCTGGTGGACCGCGGTGGGCGGCGCGCCGGACGCGCTCCCGTGACGTAGCGGGGCAGCGTGCATGCGGCGCCCAAGAATGGCCGCGCGGACGCCGATCCGCGCTAAGCCCGCGGTGTGACGCATTCCACGTGGACTCGAGCATGGCTTTCCCTGGGAGCGAGCAGCGCCGTGCTCGCTGCGCTGGTCATCCCGGACGCCCTGAGCGCACCGGCCCAAGGATTCGGCCCCGCCGCGCACGCCGACACCGGCGCCCCGCATGATGCCGGCGCCGACGCCTTCCGCATCGACCGCACCCCGCCCGATCCGGCGCCGCTGGTCACCAAAGAACGCTGGCTGTTCGACCTGCGCTACCAACAGGGGGTGCCGCGGCTCGTGGCGGTGACCCGCGCCGATCTGCCGGTGCCGGCAGCGACCTCGCGCGTGTTCGGACGCTTCGCGATCGAGCTGTACGAGGGCGCCGCGTTGGTGGAGCGCGTGCGTTTCGATTTCCCCATGCTCACCCAGCCACACGAGGGCCCCGGCATCGACCTGGAGCGCAAGCTCTCCACCCGCATCGGCGTGTATTTTCCACGCACCGCGAGAGGCACGCAGCTCTCGTTGTGGGACCGCGCCACCGAGCGTCGCTGGAGCTTGCCGTGGCCGCCCGAAGTCGCGCCGCAAGGCAACCAGTAGAGTAACCAGCAGGCGAACCAGCAGGCAAACCAGCGGAGCGGCAAGTAAGGCAAACCAGCAGGATCGCACTCGGGCTCAAAGTATGCGACCCTGGCCGCAGAATGACACCGGTTGGGCAAACGCAGGATCCGCTCGTTGGAACCACCATCGGCGGCAAGTACACGATTGTCCGGCTGCTCGGAGAGGGCGGCATGGGCGCCGTGTACTTGGGCGAGCAAGCGCTCGGTACGAGCTCGCGCAAGGTTGCCGTCAAAACCCTGCACAAGCACCTGTCGATGGACCCGCAGATTCGCGCGCGTTTCCAGCGCGAAGTGGGCACCATCGCCGAGCTCGAGCACCCGAACACGATCCAGGTTTACGACTTCGGCACCACCGACGACGGGCACCTCTACATCGTCATGGAGTACGTGCAGGGCAAATCCGTGGCCGACACCATCGAGCAAGAAGGCCCGATGTCGTCCGATCGCGTGATCAAGATCATGACCCAGGTGTGCGGCTCGCTCGACGAAGCGCATGGCCGCGGCATCGTCCACCGCGATCTCAAGCCCGACAACGTCGTCCTGGCAGAAAAGGCCGGCCAGAAAGACTGGGTCGAGGTCCTCGACTTCGGCATCGCCAAGCGCAGCAGCGAAACCGATCCGAACGAAGCCAAGCTGACCCAGCAGGGCATGGTGCTCGGCACGCCGCCATACATGAGCCCAGAGCAGTTCACCGGGCAGCCGATCGGCCCCGAGAGCGACATCTACTCGCTCGGCGTGATGACCTACGAGATGCTCACCGGTCAGCTGCCGTTCCGCGCCAACACCGCCTGGGAGTGGGCGTCGCAGCACATGACTGCGCAGCCGAGCCCATTCGAGGCGCAGCCGCAGAGCGAGCGCCTGCCGCAGGCCATGCGCATCGCGGTGATGCGTGCACTCTCCAAGGATCCCGCCGACCGTTTCCACAGTGCCGGCGCCTTCGTCGAGGCGCTCCGTGGCACTGGCGCGCAGGCAGCGGCCCTGGGCGGCTCGCAGCGCACCGAGATGGCGATGCCTGCGGCCCCAGCCTTGGACTTCGGTCCGCCACCGAACCAAGGCCTCGGCGTGATGGCCCCCGTGCACACGCCGCCGCACGGCCAAGGTGGCTATCTGCAGGGCGGCGCGGCAGTGCCCCCGGCTCCCCCGCAGACGAATCGGCACAACCAGAAAAAGAGCCCGATGCTGCTGGTCGGTGGGTTGCTCGGCGGCCTGGCAGTGGTCGGCGTGATCATCGCGGTGGCCAGCAGCGGCGGCAAGAAGACCACGGGCGATCTCATCCCGCCGCCATCCGTCACCGTCGCGTCGGCCACCACCGCGCCCTCCGCCGCGCCTTCCGAGGAGCAAGCCAGCACCGGCGGCCAGCTCTCCGCGCTCACCGGAGCTGGCACCACGCCGCCTGCCACGGGGGGCGGCAAGGCTGCCCCGAAGGCCAGCGGCACCGCCAAACCCGCAGGCAGCGTGCCGAATCCCAAGCCTCCGGGCGGTCTCTCCAAAGAAACGCAGACCGCCTGCGATCAAGCCAAACGCCCAGGACTCGGCGCCGCCATGCTGCAGATCATGAAAGACAAGTGCGCCAAAGGCGGCGGCAAGCCGTAAACCGATCGGGCGCGTTGCGCGTCTGTTGAAGAACAAGGAGGATTCGAGAGATGTCCTTGGTTGGGACCACGCTGGCAGGTAGATACCGGATCGTCGAGTTGATCGGCGAAGGCGGCATGGGTGCGGTGTACACCGCGGAGCAAATGCTCGGCGCCACCGCGCGCAAGGTCGCCATCAAGACCTTGCACCAGCATCTCTCGAACGACCCGAAGCTGCGCATGCGCTTCGAGCGCGAAGTCTCGACCATCGCGCGGCTCGAGCACCCGAACACCATCCAGGTGTTCGACTCGGGCACCACCCAAGACGGCGTCCTCTTCATCGTGATGGAGCTCGCTGTGGGTCGGTCTCTGGCCGACGTGCTCGAGAAAGAGCGCGCCATCGAGCCGGCGCGCGCCCGCCACATTCTCAAGCAGATCGCCGCGTCGCTGGAAGAAGCGCATCGCGCCGGGATCGTGCACCGGGATCTGAAGCCCGAGAACATCATGCTCACGCATCGCGCCGGCCAAGCCGACTTCGTGAAGGTGCTCGACTTCGGCATCGCGCGTCGCCTCGAAGACGACGCGCCGGGCAAGAAGCTCACGCAGGCCGGCACCGTGCTCGGTACGCCGCCGTACATGAGCCCGGAGCAGTTCATGGGCAGCACCGTGGGGCCTGCGAGCGACATCTACTCGCTCGGCGTGATGGCATACGAGATGGTGGCAGGCGAGCTCCCCTTCCAGGCCAACACGTCGTGGGACTGGGCGGCTGCACACATGACTGCCACGCCCAAACCGCTGGACCAAACGTTGCGGGGCGCCGCGGTCCCGGTGGCCTTTCGAGAGGCCATCTTCAAGGCGCTGCAGAAAGCGCCTTCGGCTCGCTTCGAGAGCGTGCACGACTTCGGCGCGGCGCTCGATGGGGCAGCCTCTGCGCCGATGTTCCGTGTCGCTCCGACCCAGGCCGACCGCGCCGTTGCTGCCCTCACCGTGGCCGAGGCGCGTAGCACCGCGCGATCCGGCGAGCCGGTCCGTCCGGGTGGGACACAGATGGGCGACGCCGTGGTCGATCTTCGTCCCGGCAACACGCAGATGGGCGCGCCCCTCGAGCCGCCCCCGTACGCGGCGCCGGGTCCCGCCGCGTATCCCGTGCAGGCTGCACCGGCTCCGTATCATCGAGGCCCCCCGACCCGCGGCGGTGGCGGCAAAAGCAAGACGGGGCTCGTCGTCGCGCTCATCGGTGCCCTGGTGCTGTGCGGCGGGGTGATCGCTTTTGCCCTCTCCAGCAGTGGCGGGAGCAGCGCGCCCGTGGCGTTTCCGGTGCCTTCGGCGCCCGCCGCACCGGCGCCGACCACGCCTGCTCCCGCGCCGGATCCGGCTCCCACCGGCGACGGAAAGCTCGGTGCTCTCACGCCCGGCCCGGCTCCCGCTCCCGCTCCCGCGCCAGCTCCCGCGCCCAAACCGAAACCCACGCCGAAGCCCGGCCCGGCTCCCGCGCCGAACCCGGCGCCGAACCCCGCACCGAACCCCACGCCCACCCCGAAGCCGAACCCCACGCCGACGCCGACGCCGAACCCCACGCCCACCCCGACGCCGACGCCGACGCCGACCCCCACGCCCAATCCGGGCGGAGGCCCTAAGTGCGCCGGCATGACGGGCCCGGCGCTGTTGCGTTGCCGGCTCCAGAAGTAGGCGTCACACGATGCCGATGCGCAGCTCGGCGAGCCCGGCCACGCCGCATGCGACACGATCCCCGCGCACGAGCGGCCCTACCCCGGACGGCGTGCCGGTGTAGATCAGATCGCCGGGCGCAAGCTCGATCGCGCGTGACGCCGCCGCGATCACTTCGGCGACCGACCAGATCATGTCACGCAAATCGCCCGTCTGCTTGCGTGTATCATTCACAGAAAGCCAGATCTCGCCCGCAGCCGGATGGCCGCTAATGGCGACCGGTACGATGGCGCTGCACGGCGCCGAGCGGTCGAACCCCTTCGCGAAATCCCACGGGCGCCCGGCATTCTTCGCGGCTTCCTGCAGATCGCGGCGGGTCAGGTCGATGCCTACGGCGTAACCGAACACGCATCCGAGCGTGGCATCCCGATCGAGATCGCGCCCGCCTGCCGCCAGCGCCACCACCAGCTCGACCTCGTGGTGCAGGTTCGTGGTGAGCGAGGGGTAGGCAATCTCCGAGTCGCCGGAGACGATCGCGTCGGCCGGCTTCGAAAAGAAGAACGGCGGCTCGCGCGTGGGATCAGAGCCCATCTCGCGGGCGTGCGCCGCGTAGTTGCGGCCCACGCACAAGATCCGTCGAACCGGAAATCGCGTGGAATGTCCAAGGATCTCGACGGAAGGAACCGGGGGCGGCGGGATCGCGAAGCTCATGGACGGCGTGGCTATCACGCGCGGCGGTAGGTCGCGAGATCGTCGAGGAGCTTCTCGGTGGCGGCGATGCCGTTGGCCAAGGGCGGGTCGAAACGCCGGGTGAGTCGCATGTCGGGCGTGAGCTTGTACGTGCTGCGCGGCTTGCGCACGAGCTCGGTAATTCGAGCGGCATCGAGCGGCGTGTCCTCGCGAAGGTGCAGGGTGACGCGGGCGCCGGTGGCTTCGCAGCCCAGCACCTTCAGATCGCGCAGCTCCGACTTCAGCGCCATGAGGTGAAAGAACAGCTTCGCCTCGGCGGGAGGTGAGCCGAAGCGATTTTCCATCTCGACGCCGATCGATTCCACGTCGGCTTGCGAGTACGCGCCCGCGAGACGCTTGTAGAAGCTGAGACGCAAACCGGTGTCGTCGACGTAGTCGTCGGGCAGCAGCGCGCTCACGTCGAACGAGAGCTCGGGATCCACGTCGTGGATGACTTCCTCGCCACGCAGCTCGCGCACTGCGTCGGACAGCATTTGCACGAACAGATCGAAGCCGACGCTGGCCACGTTGCCCGACTGCTCGCCGCCGAGCAGATCGCCGGCGCCGCGGAGCTCGAGGTCGAGCGAGGCGATCTTGAAACCGCTGCCGAGCTCGGTGTGGCGTTCGACGGCCTCGATGCGTGCGCGCGCCTCGTCGGTCATGGCCTCGACCGGCGGCACGATCAGGTAGCAATAGGCGCGCTCCTTGGAGCGGCCCACGCGCCCACGCAGCTGGTACAGCTGCGCCAGACCAAAGAGGTCGGCGCGGTCGATCAAGATGGTGTTGGCGCGGGCGATGTCGAGCCCACTCTCGACGATGGCGGTGGCAGCGAGTACGTCGTACCGGCCCTCGACGAAGTCGAGCATGGTGCGCTCGAGCGCATTCTCCGACGCCTCGGCTTCGGTGTCGCCGGCCTTGGTGCGCGTGCCCTTGACCTTCTTGGTGGCCATCTGGCCGTGCGCGACGGCGATGCGAGCGGTGGGCACCAGCTCCTTCAAGCGAGCGGCGCGCTCGTAGAGCCCTTCGATGCGACCGTGCACGTAGAACACCTGTCCGCCGCGGCTGATCTCGCGCTGAATGGCATCCTTGATCACGTTCTCGTCGTGCTTGGTCACCACCGTGCGCACCGCTCGGCGATCCATGGGCGGCGTGGTGATGAGCGAAAGCTCGCGCACGCCGGACACGGCCATCTGCAACGTGCGCGGAATCGGCGTCGCGCTCAGGGTGAGGATGTGGACGTTCTTGCGGAGCTGCTTGATGCGCTCCTTGTGGGTCACCCCGAAGCGTTGCTCTTCGTCGACCACGAGCAAGCCGAGATCCTTGAAGTGCACGTCCTTCGAAAGCAGGCGGTGCGTGCCCACCACGATGTCGACCTTGCCCTCTTTCAGCATGCGGATGGTGTCGTCTTGTTCCTTTTTGGTCTGGAAGCGCGACAGCCCGCGGATGGTGAGCGGGT
>JAYUXI010000273.1:0-1623 GCA_043753085.1 Myxococcales bacterium
TCTGCTGCATGATCCCCAACCCCGAAGACGACACCGCGACCATCAGCGAAGGCAGCACGAACTCCTTCGGCTGCAACATCGTCAAGGGCGAGTACGGCACTCGCTGCCGCAACGCGTGTGGCGACCGCGAGCTGCAAGGCTGCCAGACCGACGGCGAGTGCGGAGCGGGCAAGACCTGCACGCTCGTCAGCGCCGGACAAGGCGATCGCATCTACATGGGCATCTGCAAGTAGGCACCCCGCTCCCCGACCACGGGGAGTGCGAGAGCGCCCGGAGCCAAACGGCTTCGGGCGTTTTTTTCATTCTACGGGGACCGGCTCAGCGCTGCGCGAGCACGAACGTGGCGAGGCGCTCCACGAGCGGGCGCCAGCCGGGTTCGTTGAAGGGCTCGTGGTACAGGCTCGGCGCCTCGTACCACTCCTTCTTCTCGCTGCCGACGCGGGTAAAGATCGCGTGCGCCGTCTCCAGCTTGGCCACGCTGTCGGCCCCGCCGTGCAAGGCCCAGTACGGCATCGTCAGCTCCGGCGCGCGCTCCATCGCACGCTCCTGCGCTTTGGTGGCCTGATCGAACCAGCCTGCAGTAGCGGTCTTGAAGACCAGCGGATCACGGTCGTACTTGGCGGCGATCTCCGGATCGTGGGTGAGCGCGCTGCCGGACAGGCCGGTGGGCAAGGCCAGCTTCGGATACAGCCGCGCCGCGATCTTTCCGGCCGTGCGCTTGGCCCACGGCACCTCGAGAGCGAGGCCGAAGAACGGATCGGTGTGGGCGAGCGCCTTCCACGTGGCCGGCGTGCGCAGCGCGGCGTGGAACGTGGCCAGGCCGCCCATGCTGTGGCCGTAGAGCACGCGCGGCGCGTCCTCTGCGCCCTCCTTGCCGGCCAGGTTGGCCACGCGCTCGGCCAGCTCGTCGATGTCGTCGGCGTATTCCATGAAGTTGGTGACGTGGCCGCGCCTGCCTTCCGCCCGCCCATGACCGCGCAGATCGATGCTGACGGCGCCGATCCCGCGCTCGGCAAGAACCTCCATGACGTGCGCGTAGCGGCCCGAGTGGTCGGCATATCCGTGTACGATCCCCACGAACGCGCTCGGCTTACCTTCGGGCAGGGCCTGCATCGAATACAGCTTGGGGCCTTGCTTCGTGCGGCGTTCGAGCGATCCTTCATCGAGACGAATGAGCATGGGAACGCCACGCTACAATACTTCGACCGGCCGGCGCACCCGTGGCTTGCCGCTGGCCACGCTGTGCCTGGCGGCGCTGGTGTGCCCCGCGCCCGCGCAGGCCCCGCCCGCCGCGCTGGCGGCGCGCGCGCGCCAGAGCCGGCACCTCGCCGAGAAAAAAGACACGGGCGCAGCGATCGCCGACAGCGCGTTCCTGGCCACGTTGACCTGGGTCCACGACGGCACCACGCTGGCCATCGGCGAGCACGCCCCGGATCAGGCGCGCTTCGAGCGCTTGGTCGCCGATCGCATCTCGGGCGAGCGCACCGTGATGGACCCGCGCCTGCTCGCGCTGCTGCGCACGGTGGCGCGCACGCATCCGCGCGCCCGCATCGAGCTGGTGAGTGGTTTTCGCAGCCCCAAGTTCAACGAGATGCTGCGCAAGAAGGGCCACAAGGTGGCGAG
>JAYUXI010000274.1:0-4248 GCA_043753085.1 Myxococcales bacterium
TGGTCAGTACCGCGGCAGGAGGCCCACTCGCGATCGACGCGCGTTGCGAGCTCGCCGCCGGGATGCTGCGGGGCATGAGCTTGACCCGTGATTTTGCGCGGATCGTGTTGCTGGCAGGGCACGGCAGCACCAGCCGCAACAACCCCCACGCGGCCGGGCTCGACTGCGGCGCGTGCTGCGGGCAGACCGGTGAGGTCAACGCGCGAGCGGCGGCTGCCTTGCTCAATGATCCCGAGGTGAGGAGCGGTCTCGCCCGGCTCGGGGTCGACGTGCCCGACTCCACCTGGTTCGTCGCCGCCCTCCACGACACGACCACCGACGAGATCGCGCTGTTCGATCTCGACGAGCTGCCGGCCTCCCACCGCGACGACGTGGTCACGCTCCGCGCCTGGCTCGCCGAAGCGGGTGCTCGCACCCGGTCCGAGCGCGCCGCACGACTCGGGCTCGCGGACGTTGCCCCTTCGGATCGGCATCGCGCCATTCGCGCGCGCAGCACCGACTGGGCCCAGGTCCGGCCCGAGTGGGGGCTCGCCGACAACGCTGCTTTCCTCGTTGCGCCGCGCGAGCACTGCCGGCATCTGGACCTCGGCGGGCGTTCGTTCCTGCACGAGTACCGGCACCAGGAGGATCCCGGCTTCGGCGTGCTCGAGCTAATCATGACCGCTCCGATGGTCGTCGCGCACTGGATCAACTTCCAGTACTACGCGTCCACCGTCGACAACGAGCGCTACGGCAGCGGCAACAAGATCCTGCACAACGTCGTTGGCGGGCACCTCGGTGTCTTCGAGGGCAACGGCGGCGATCTTCGCATCGGCCTGCCCATGCAGTCTCTCCACGATGGGCAGCGCTGGGTGCACACTCCGCTGCGCCTCAGCGTGTTCATCGAAGCGCCGCGCGCGGCGATCGACGCGGTGCTCGACAAGCACGCGCACGTCCGCGCACTGGTGACGCATGGCTGGATCTCGCTGCTGCAGCTCGATGAGAAAGAAGGCGCGATCCATGCCTTGCGCAACTCACGTTGGCACCGCGTCGACGCCGCCGTGCCGACGGTAGCGGAATGAGCGCCGCCGGTGCCTGCGATCCCTACCGCGGGGAGCGCTTCTCGATCCTCACCCAGCACGGAAAAGAGCGGGTGATGGCGCCGCTGTTTGCCGATGCGCTCGGCGTGCAGCTGCAGCTCGTCACGGAATTCGACACCGACACGCTCGGTACTTTCACGCGCGACGTCGCCCGGCACGGAAACCAGCTCGAGGCAGCTCGCAAGAAAGCCAAGAAGGGAATGGAGCTGCTCGATGTCGCCTGCGGCGTCGCCAGCGAGGGCTCGTTCGGACCGGATCCCTACGGTCTTTTCCCCTGGAACGTCGAGCTCGTCGTGCTGGTCGATGGCGTGCGCGGCGTCGAGCTGGTCGGTCGTGCGCAAGGCGCCGCGCACCACCTGCACGCCCATGTGCGCAGCCGGGAGGAGCTCGAAGCGTTCGCGCGAAGGGCAGCCTTTCCGACGCACGGTCTGGTCGTGCGCCCCGACCGCGACGACGACCCCCGGTTGCGCAAGGGCCTTGCCGAGTGGACGGCGCTCCACGATGCGTTCGAACAGGCGCTGGGCGAGTCGGAAGCGTCGACCGTCTTCGTGGAAACGGATCTTCGTGCTCACATGAATCCGACGCGAATGGCGACGATTGGCCGCGCCACGGAGAACTTGATCGAGCGGATGCAGAGCGCCTGCCCGCGCTGCGGGAGCCCCGGGTTCTGGCGAATCGAGCGCGTGGCCGGGCTGCCCTGCGGGGAGTGCGGATCGCCCACCGACGAGGCCATCGCAGAGCGGTGGGGATGCGTCGCCGGCGACCACCCCCAGATTCGAGAGTGCGGACTCGGTCGCGTCGCCGATCCTTCGCGGTGTGGCACATGCAATCCCTAGTTCGCGGAGTGGGCGACACGGCGGGTCTGCTCTTCGTGCGCAGCGTCGGCGAGCTGTCACGCGCGGTCCGAGCGGTGAACGAGCTCTTGTCGCGACGGCTCGCGCCCAGCTGGCTCGACCCCGAGGTCCTCGGCGTCTTCGTCGGCCGCGATCTCGACTCGCGCCTGCGGGTGCCGGGATCGCGGAGCGCGCGCCGTTCCTGCGTTTGCGTCACGCTGCGCGAGTCGGTTGCGCTCGCGGGGATCTGGAGCCTGTGCTGGTTCGATCTCGGCTCCGCCGCCGTCGGCCCCCGTGCCGCGGATCGGCGGCAAAAATTACTCGATGACCTGGTCGCGAGCGGCCCGGGCGGGCGCACCGAGCCAGGCGAACCGCGCATCTTCCTGCCCGCATTCACGCCCGCGGAGGCGCAGGCCGAGGTCGACGTGCTTCTCGAGGAACTTCGCACGCGGTACCCGAGCCTGGCGATCGGCAGCGACTGCCTGCTCACGGTGCCGGCGTGCGGAGGGCTGGTGCCCGTACGAATCCCTCGCGGGCGTCATGGGCCGTCGTGAGCCACGGCGGGCCGACTCGCGGCCGTAACGCAGCGTCGCGCGGTCGTGCTACGGTAGAGACATGTGCCGCCTGCTTGCTGGTTCGCTCGTGGTACTCGCCTTCGTGTCGGCCTGCGGAGACGATCCCGCCGCGGGGTCGAGTTCGGGCGCCGCCGCATCGTCGAGCGGTGACCGCGGCGGCGGCTCGTCTTCGTCCTCGTCGAGCAGCGGCGGGAGCGCCGGCGGGAGCAGCAGTGGGAGCAGCAGCGGCGCGGCGCCCCTGCCAGACGGTGGCTCCAGCGGCGCGCTGCAGCTGCCGCCAACGAGTGGGCTTTGGGATTACCAGATCGGCACCGCCTATCCGCCGCCGGCTGGGGTGCAGCTCGTCTCGCGGGACCGCGGCGCCCAGGCCGCTCCAGGGGTCTACAGCATCTGCTACGTGAACGGGTTCCAGGCCCAGCAAGCAGAGAACGACTTCTGGCTGAACGACCATCCCGAGCTGGTGTTGCGCGAAAACGGCAATCCAGTCATCGATCCGGACTGGAACGAGATGCTGCTCGACGTCGGCGCGCCCGAAAAGCGCGCTGCCATCGCCACCATCGCCGACGGCTGGTTTGCCGAGTGCCAAGCCAAGGGGTTCCAGGCAATCGAGATCGACAACCTGGACACATACGCGCGCTCGAACGGCCTCCTGCAAGAAGACGACTGCGTGGCCATGGAGCGCCTGTTCGCCGACGCCGCGCACTCGCGTGGCCTGGCCATCGGCCAGAAAAACTCGGCAGAGATCGTCGGGCGCAAGGCTGACATGGGCACGGACTTCGCCGTTGTCGAAGAGTGCAACCGGTACGACGAGTGCGACGTCTACACGAGCGGCTACGGCGCGCACGTGTACGTGGTCGAGTACCGGGACCAGGATCTGGCGAAGGCTTGCGCCGGCGCGCACCCGCCCACCGTGCGGCGGGACTTGCAGCTGGTCGGTCCCGCAGACCAGAGCTACGTGTACGCGCAATGTCCGTGACTGCACCGCTCTGGGCCTTGGGCCCGAGCAGGGCGCCCGGTTGTTTCACGAAGAGAGCGCAGCGCTCGCCGTCGAGATGGGCGTAAGGTGCCTCATGTCTACGCGCGGAATCACGGAACTGTTTGGAATCGAATTGCCCATCGTGCAAGCGCCGATGGCGGGGGCACACGACCAGCGTCTGGCCATTGCCGTGGCGCTCGCCGGTGGGCTCGGATCGCTCCCGTGCGCGCTGCTCACGGTCGATGCAATCCGCATGCAAGTGCGCGCGTACCGCGCCAAGGTCGCGCGCAAGCCGCTCCACCTGAACTTTTTCTGCCACGAGCCGCCGGCGGCCGACGCCGCGAAGGAAGCCGCCTGGGCCGCGTTGCTGGCACCGTACTACGCCGAGCTTGGGGCCAGCGCGAAGTCGGCCCCCGGGCCATCCCGCGCACCGTTCGACGAATCCAGTTGCGCCCTCGTCGAGGAGCTCTCGCCGGAAGTAGTCAGCTTTCACTTCGGGCTGCCGTCTCCCGAGCTGCTCGAGCGCGTACGGCGCACGGGCGCGAAGATCGTGTGCTCGGCGACCACGGTGGCAGAGGCGCAGCACCTCGAGGGAGAAGGCTGCGACGTGATCGTGGCACAAGGCCTCGAAGCCGGCGGACACCGCGGCATGTTTCTTTCGGACGACGTCGGCACGCAAGTCGGCACCTTGGCGCTAGTCCCGCAGGTCGTCGACGCGGTGCGCGTGCCGGTGCTCGCCGCGGGGGGCATCGCAGACGCGCGCGGAGTGGCTGCGGCGCTCGCGC
>JAYUXI010000275.1:0-4229 GCA_043753085.1 Myxococcales bacterium
CGTCACAAGCATGCGCTCTGCACGTACCGGATTCTGGCTCTGATAGGCGGCCGAGATGGTGCGTCCGACGCTCTGCTTTCGCTCTTCGGGGAGATGCTCCAGGACGTTCCGACGCTTGTGCACCTGGCAGCGTTGCACCAGGGCTCGTGGTCCGAACTTCGCGAGGACCGCCTTGCGGAGCGCCTTGCTGCCGTCGATCACGAACAGCATCGAGCGCTCGGTGCATACTCCACGCGCTTCGAGATCGGACAGAAGGCCAGCGCAGCATAACGTATTCTCGGTCGCACCTTCGTAGACGCCAAGCACGTGTTTCTCGCCACAGGCGTCGATGCCAAGGGCGACGAGGACCACGTGGCCGCCGACGCGAATGCCATCGATCATGATCGTGCACAGCGAGAGCTGGCTCCGATCGCGAGACATCAGTTCGGCCAGCTTCTCGCGCGTGGCCGCGACGAAGCGGCGACTCACGGCACTCTTGCTCGTGCCGCGCGAAGCGTGACCGGTCGGCGCCCCTTCGACCGATCGCACGTACTTGCGCGTCGAGACGCCGAGTACCATCTGCTCCACGGCAAGAGGCGTCAGCGGGTCCATCGCCGCGAATTGCTCCCACGTGTGCAGAGCAATCTCTTCGCCGTCGACGCTGCGTACGCGCGGCCGACGAACGCGGCTGCCGCCGAACGACAACTCGCCCGGCGCGTGGCCGGCTCTCGTGGCCGCCCGCCGCGGCTGGTGCGCGTACCGCGCGCCGCACAGTACGGTTCGTTCGTCCTCGAGCATCGCACTCAGCATGCTCATCCCGGCGTTCACGATCGCGTCATGCAGCGAGGCTGCGAGCCTCGACCATCGCAGCGAAAGCGAGCTGAGGGACGGTCCTGTCTTGGTCTGCGGGCTTCTTCGTGGCAGTGTTTTTCGTTGGCGGTTCCTTTCGGGCAAAGCACCCCGATCTTGCGATCAGGGCCGGTGGAACCGCTACCTTCAAATTTCAACACTGCTCGGGACGCTGCCGGGTCACTCGCGAGGTAGGCGGATCCTGCAATGCCGACCCAGATCCCATCGCGAGCGCGCGACTCCCGCGACCTGCCTGACCGGCCCCGTGGCTCGACGAGGTCTAGCAGCAACTTGTCGATCGCCTCGCGGGCGCCCGCCGTCACGCTCGCGACAGTCTTGCGAGGCAGATCGGCCGGCAGGCGAATCGACCTCTGGCTCGAGAGGCCCACGCCCAGCGCTCCGAAGAAATCCAGCTGGACGGCGCCTTCAGTGTCGTTGGTGAGCCGCACCCGAGGGGGCTCGGTGGCGAACGACTTGTTGTGCACCGCAACCCCCTCGGCGAAGTACGCCTGCTCCGAACCCCCTACGCTCAGGTTGAACACGTCGACGGGAACGAACGAGAGCTCGAAGCGCGGCACGCGGAGCGGGCTGGTTCCTTGCTCGCCGTACCCTACCAGGACGTGCTCGTCTGCGAGTTCTGCGGCGGGAATCCAGCGTCTGCCTTCTGCGTCGTAGAAGGGATGCTCGTCGGTCGAGATCAGAGTCCTGTCTGCGAACTGGAGCGCGCGCGTGCGACACACCCTGCGCCGCATCACGCGGGCCACCCGACGCACCACCGTGCCGCCGGTCTCGGGCACGAAGGCGATCACCTCGTCGCCTACCTCCAGCTCCTCGCTCGCCCTCGGGCCGGTAGGCGTCGCGACGCGCGTACCGGCAACGAAACAAGAATCCTCGACGCAGCCGCCGAGCACGAGGGCGAGCGCGAAGGCGCAACGAGAGCGAAGCATGGCGCAGCGCGGCCAGGATTCAAGCCACGCTTGATTTTCCCAGGCAACGCGCTTGCGGCAGTGGCACGACGATGACCGACCTGTCGCAGCTCGTCCTCGGGAAGGTGCGAAGCGGTTCCAACTTCCGGCAAGCTGCCAGGTGATATACCGACTGCGCGCAAACCAGGAGGCGCCGCCGTTCGCACGCGCGATTCGAGGGTTTGCCGAAAGGCTTCAGGGCTGGCGTAGGTTTGCGGCATCTTGTTTTCGGAGGGCTTCGCGAGTGCCGGCGTTGACCTAAACGGTGCGAAGCGGGGTGCTCGTCCCCGACCCCGCGGGGTGGCGGCGCGAGAGGCTGCCGGACACGTTGAACGTCGCCGCGATGGAAGTTGCTCCTGACTGGGCCTGCGAGGTTCTCTCGCCAGCCACGCAGGCGATCGTTCGCACCGACAAGGCCAGCAAGGGCGCTTCAGTGCGGCTCGAGGGCAGGGAGTCGTGTCGAGGAAGGCTCGCCTTGCCGCGGTAGAAACGGTGCGGTACCGACGGCGCATGACGCTCGGCGAAGCCTGGGAAACGCACGCGCAGAACTGGATCACGTGGGTGCGCAGGCCGGGCCACGACAGCTACGACCGCTACCATCGTGACCAGTTCTTGCCGCTCGTCGGGGCGCCGGGCCGACGCACGCTCGACCTGGGGTGCGGCGAGGGCAGGCTCACGCGGCATCTCGCGTCGCTCGGCCATCGCATGGCGGGCATCGACGTCTCGCCCACGCTGGTGGCGGCCGCGCGCGAGGTGACGCCGGAGCTGGAGCTGCACGTGGGCAACGCGGCAGCCCTCCCGTTCGCCGACGCGTCGTTCGATCGCGTGGTCTCCTTCCTGTGCCTGCACGACGTCGACGATCTGGAAGGCGCCGTGTGCGAGATCGCCCGCGTGCTCGAGCCGGGTGGCGTGCTCTGCGCCGCCGTGGTCCACCCGCTCAACTCTGCCGGCCGCTTCGAAAAGCACGGCCGCTTCGTGATCCGCGGCAGCTACCTCGACTCGTTCCGTACCGCCGACACGGTGCAGCGGGACGACCTGACTATGACGTTCGAGAGCCAGCACCGGCCGCTGTCCTCGTACTTCGACGCGCTCGAGACAGCCGGCCTCGTGGTGACCACGTTGCGCGAGCCGAAGACCGCCGGCCACGACTCGTGGAGCCGCGTACCCATGTTTTTGCACCTGCGCGCGCGCAAGCCGGAATGACCGCTGGTTGGTCTGGTCTCGAATCGATGAAATGGTGAAGCTCGGCTTTTGCGTTACCGCAGCGTGCCGCCGGTAGCGGTCACGCACTTCTCGGGATCGCAGCTCGGGCCGTTGGGCCCTTCCGATTCGCTGTATTGCACGTCGAACGAGGACGTGCCGGCGGGCTGGTCGTCCTTGAAGGCGCGGACGTCGACGTGCCGCACGTTCGGGAGCTCGATGGTAATAGGTCCGAGGGCATGCTCGCTTTCGGGCAGCGCCGAGCCGGAGCCCTGCAGGCGCACCGCGTCCCGATCGCACCACGGAGGACCTTCGACGTCGTCGACAGCGTCGAACGGCAACTTCATGCTGCAACGGGTCACCACGCCGTCGACGTCGACCTCGAACCGATACGCCCCGGGCTCGCGGAACGTGAAGTCCACGGTGATCACGCCCTCGGTGTCGCACCCCAACAAGGTGCAACTCCGCGGCAGCTCACAGGCGGCCATCGCCACGGAGACGAAGGCCCCCACGCCGCAGAGTAAGAACGTTCGCATCGAGCTTCAGGGTAGCGCATCCCCCGATGGCTTGCGCGCCCAGGCTCCGAACACCAGGTCGACCATGTGGGTGGTGTCGATGCGATCGCGCTCTTCGGCGCGGCACGTTTCGCAAGGCAACCGCAGCCGCGAAGCAGCCGCATTTCCGTGTGCGGCATGCTCGAATGGATGGTTGTTAGGCCGCGTTGAGCCCGTCGCGCGCATGCTCGAGCGTGGCTGCGGACAGCTGTACGGGCGCCGAGCTGGCCTCGTAGTCCGCGACGCTCAGCTCCACGTCGAGCGCTTTCAACGTGCTCTTCGCATCCCGCAGGAGCGACTGCATCTTGTCGTTGCCCTTGCGCAGCTCGTCGCCGAGATCCTCCGCATTCTTCCGGATGCTCTCGGCCATCTTGCGCATCTTCTCGTGACGCAGAAGCTCCTTCTGGATCAGTTGCTCCACGGCGGCCATCGCCTCGATGTTCCCTGCGTCGTCCGGGCGACGCTGACGCGATGCGAGACTCAGCGCCAGAATGACCGCGGCGTGAAGGTACGGATCCGTCGATTCGTCTTCCGCATCCCACACGACGAGAATGTCGCTCCCCTGCCGCTCCAGCAGCGGGAAGCTCTCGGTGGCGTGGCTCTTCGCCATCACGAACAAACCCACCTGCGCCTGGCGATTGCTGCGCGCGACGTCGAGCTCGGCCAGCGCCTTCGTGGTGGT
>JAYUXI010000276.1:0-10228 GCA_043753085.1 Myxococcales bacterium
AGATCCTGCAAGACGGCGATGGGCTTTTTGCGGTCGGCGCTGGCCGCGCGCAGGCGCTCGAGCCGCGCCCCGTGCTCGGCGTGGGTACCATGCGAAAAATTGAAGCGAGCGACGTCCATGCCGGCGTCGATCAACGTACCCAGGCCTTCTGCCGAGTCGCACGCGGGGCCCAGGGTGCAAACGAGCTTGGCGCGCCGGATCAACACCGCCGAACCATTGCATGCCTTTGGCGCGAAACGGAAGGCGCAAAATGCTAGGGGCAGAGCATCTTGGCACCCGTGCTCGCATCTTCTCGGCCGCCCGCACTGGGCGATTCCGTTCTCGTCGACATCGCCGCACGGTACGGCACGCCCACCTATGTCTACGACCTCGATGCGATGACCGCCGGCGCCACCGCGCTCGACGCCGCCTTCGCCGGCCAGCCTCACCTGGTCGCGTACGCGGTGAAGGCGAACGGCGCCGGTCCGATCCTGCGCGCCTTTGCGGCGCTTGGCCTCGGCGCCGACGTCGTCACCGGCCCCGAGCTGCGTCTCGCGCGCGCATGCGGCATCGAGGCGCGACGCATCGTTTTCAGCGGCGTGGCCAAGAGCGAGGACGAGCTGCGCCTCGCCGTTGCCGAAGACATCCTCGCCGTGCAGGTCGAGAGCGTCGGCGAGCTCGAACGACTGGCCGCCATCGCCGCGGGCGCCGGTCGAGTGGCGCGCGTCTCCATCCGCATCAACCCTGGCCTCGACGAACTCGACACGCACGCTCACGTACGCACCGGCCACGACGACGCGAAGTTCGGAGTCGCCCTCGGCCGCCTCGACGCCGCGCTCGACGTGATCCACGGCGCCGCCAGCCTGAAGCTCGTCGGCGTGGCTTGCCACGTGGGCTCGCAGTTCGCCACGACGCGCGAGTACATGGAAGGTGCACGCATCGTCATGGACTTGGCGGCGCGGATCACGTCCACCGTGCCGCTCGAGTTCGTCGATGCGGGCGGCGGTTTCGGCATCGACTACGGCGGCCGTCCGTGTGCCGAGCCCGCCGACTTCGTAGTGGCCGCGCTCGCGGAAAAGCTCCTGCGCCCCGACCTGAATGGCGTAGCGCTCCACGTCGAGCCGGGCCGCTGCCTGGTGGGGGCCCACGGCGTGCTGCTGGCGCGGGTGGTCGGGCAAAAGTCCGATGGCGCGGGCCGACGCTGGCTATTGATCGACGCCGGCATGAACGATCTGATGCGGCCGGCGCTCTACCAGGCCGAGCACCGCATCGAAGATCTGCCCGCGCAGCGCGGTGGCCACGCCAGCTTTCGCGTGGTCGGTCCGATCTGCGAGAGCTCCGACGACTTCGGCACGCGCGAGCTTGCCGATCCGCCTGCTCCCCATGTCGTCCTGCGTGACGTGGGCGCCTACGGCTACAGCATGGCGTCGCGCTACAACGGCCGCGCGCTGGCTGCCGAGGTGTTCATGTCGAACGGCGCAGTGATCGCCGTGTGCGAGCGCGAGCCCGCCGCAGCCTGGGTGGCGTCGCGCCTGGCCTTCGCCGGGCCCTGAGCAGCGCCGCTACTTGGCGATTTTCCCGTGCTGCGTGCTGACCTTGGCCACCGTGGCCGAAATGGTGCGCTGCGGGCCGCTTCGCGCGCCCGGCACCGGAGTGGCGCGAACCTTGAGCACCTGGCCCTCGCCGACGATCTCGACCCCGACGGTGCGCGCGCGTCGCACCAGTTTGTCGAGGTCGACGCCGCCGTGCACCACCAGCGTACCGTCCGGAGAGGGATCGACGAACAGATCGTGGGTGGCCTTGCGGGTGCGCAGAAGCTCACGGACGCTGGCGTCCTCGACCCAGAGGATGCCCGAGGCAGGAACGAACTCGCCGCGGCCGACGACGACGCTGGCCGCCGCCAGCGCGCGCGACAAGGTGTCGGGCAGGGACGCGACCGCTTCGATGCGCTGCCGCAGCGCGTCTGCTTCGAGGCCGGCGGACAGCGCGCGCGCCAAAGTCTGCGGTGCGATGACGAGGTCTACCGTGTCTTGTACCTTGCCCAGCTCGACGAACGACGACAGCGCCAGCACGTGCGCCACGATCGCCTCGGGGCCGAGCCGCAGCACGTGCGAGTCGAAGAACTTGGATGCGACGGTGGACGGCGTGCCGGCGGCCCGCGCGATGAGCGTGCGCCCGCGCGGTGTGAGCCGCACGGCAAGCGCGTCGCCCGCGTCGCCGAGGTCGCCGAGGTCGAGCACGCCGAGTGCGGGCAAACTCTCCTGCACGATGCGCGCGGCGACCGCGAACGGCGTGGCCGCCTCTTCGAGACCAACGCGCTCGGACCAGCGCCGGAACGAACGTACGAGGCCGGCCATGCGCGGATCCTCGCGCAGGTAACTGGCCAGCGATTCCCATGGAATCCAGCGGTCGTCACCGAGGTCGGCCAGGGCTTCGAGCACCATGGTCCGCACCACGGTCGCGGCGCTCGCGTCGCGCGCTTCGACGGCGAGGCGCAGGGTCTCCGCTTCGGGCCGGCCTTCGTCCCAGATGCCGCCGCGGCGCCACTGCTCGAACAGGAGCGCAGGCAGCTCGCCGAGCGTGAGCGAGCCCGGAGGAACGTTGTTCTGGAGGGCGCTTTGATCCCAGAGGCCGAGACTGCGCGAGAGCGAGACGATCAGCGCCACGTGAGCCGGCTCCGCACCGAGTCGCAGCGAAAGCTTTTGCACGAGAGACTTCGGCGTGCCGATGCCGGCCCGCACCTCGGAGCCGGTCTCGCGCGTGGCGACGGCGAGCGCGAGGGCGAGCACGCCTGCGTCTCGGGCAAAGCGGGCGCGACGAGGCGCGTGGTCTTCGTCCGCCACGAAGGCCTTGAGCGCAGCGCGCTTGCGTTCGCGCGCGTCGTGGTCGACAGCGCTGATGATGCGCGAGAGCTCGGTCGGGATGACGTGACGGTTCGGGTGCAACGGAATCAAAAACCCGCGGCGTTCCAGCGAGAATCCGACGCCGCGACGTGTTTGCGTGGCACCGATGGCGGTGCGCAAACGCAGCGGCTCACGCTCCAGCTCGAGGAGCTCGTCGGTGTAGACCTCGCCGCCTTCCTGCTCGATGGCGTCGAGCAGCTTGCGTTCGGGGGCGGGTAGCTTCTCCACCTCCGAGACGAGACGGGCCTCGTCGCCCAGGGTTTCCCACGCGTATTCCAGACCGAGCACGACGGGCGGAGCGGCGGGCCGACCCAGGTAATGTGCAGCGATCGTGTTCTGCGCTTCCAGCGTGGTCTGCGCGAGCAGCGCGCGCATGGCCCGCGGCGCCTCGCCGTCCCACGGGCGCAGCTGCAGGTAGTGGGCGATGGGCAGGAGCAGCTGGAAGTCGCCCTTGCGCCCGCGCGCGAACACGACGCCACGGGCAAGCAGCGGTTCGAGACCCGGGGGCAACGCACCGACCGACAGGACGCCGCCGGCGTTGGCGATGCGCAGCAGCAGCTCTTCGCTCGCGGGCTGCAGGCGCCGTGTGTCTTTGAGCTCGGGCAGCGAGCACAGCGCACGCGCCACCTGGGCTGGCGGGTCCAGGCGCTTGGCAGCGTCGATGCGCAGACCGAGGCGCTCGGTCAGGGCCTTCAGCTCTTTGGCCGGCAGCGCTTCGAGTACGTCGGCAATCTTCGGAGGCACTGGCGGTGCGGTGCGAGTTTCAGCCACGGAGACCTTCGTCCAATCTGCCCGGGGGGGGCGCCTGGTGGAGAAGAGAAGACGATGAAGACCGAGCGAGCGAAAAAAGCGACGGGAGAGCGAGCGTGAACGTGAACGGGAACGGGAACGGCAACGCGTGCTCCAGGCTCGCCAGATTTCTGGCGAGCTTCCGCGAGCTTTCAGGATACAACGAGGAGTGTCGGGCGATAGTCACAATCCACCAGATGGGGCGATCTCGTTCGCGCGAAACGCCGCATGATCCTTCGTGATCCCGTTCATGGACTGGTGGCCTTCGAGAGCGAAGAAGAAGCCCTGGTGGTGCGGCTTTTGCAAAGTCGCGAGCTGCAGCGGCTGCGGCGTATTCGCCAGCTCGGCGTCGCCAGCGTGGCGTTTCCGGGTGCCGAGCACTCGCGTTTTTCCCACGCGATCGGCGCGGCGTTCGTGATGAAGCAGCTGGTGGCGCGCTTGCGCACCTTGCACGAGGCCCTGCCGTTCTGGCAGCGCCTGACCGCCGCGCGCGCGCGCGACGCCATGGCCGCCGCGCTTTTGCACGATCTCGGACACGGACCGTTGTCGCACCTTTTCGAAGACGCCCTGCCGGAGACGCCCCGCCACGAGACCTGGACCGAGCGCATCCTGCTCGACGACAGCACCGACGTGCATCGCATCCTGCGGGAGACCGATCCGGCCATGCCTTCGCGCCTTGCCGAGCTCGTCCACGGTCGCGATCCACTGCCGTACCTCGCCAGTGCCGTGAGCGGCACGTTCGACGTGGACCGCTGCGACTACCTGCTGCGCGACGCCCACGCGACCGGCGTCCGCTACGGTCTCTTCGATCTCGACTGGCTCTTGCGCAGCTTGCGGTTCTCGAGCGACGCCGGCGAGGGTGCACCACGCCTCGCCATCGACGGCGCGAAGGGTCTGCCGGCGATCGAGGGCTTCCTGCTCGCCCGGCTGTTCATGTTCCAGCAGGTGTACCTGCACAAGGCTACGCGTTCGGCCGAATGGATGATCAAGCGTGCGCTCGGCCGCGCCCGCGAGCTCATCGCCGACGGCACGCGACTCGAAGGTACGCCGGCGGCGCTGCGCCAGGCCGCCGAGGGCTCGGAGGTGGCGCTCTCCGACTATCTGGAGCTCGATGACGCGGTGCTCTCGGTGGCGCTTCGCAGCTGGGAAGACGGCGCCGATCGCGCGCTCGCGGAGCTGTGCGGTCGAATCCGATCGCGTGCACTCTACAAGACCTACGAGCTGTTCGGAGCGCTCGCCACCGAGGACGGACAGCGCGAGGCCTTGGCCGTCGCGCACGATCTGGCGAAGGCGCACGAACTCGATCCGGGCCTGGCCGTCGGCCTAGACACCGCCACCTGCGTTCCCTTCGACGAAAAAGAGCCCTTGCAGGTGGTCTTCGCGAAAGGCCCGGCGCGGCCACTGCGCGACGTGTCGTTCGTGTTGTCGCGCCTGTCGGGCCAAACGCTGAGCCGCGTGCGCCTCATCGTACATCCCGAGCTGCGCGCGGCCGTCGTCGACGCGCTGAGCGCACGCAACGGCGAAGCCAGCTAAGGCGTCGGCACGGCGGGCGGCTGCGCGGCGCGCCAAAAATCGCGGCCGAGCTGGCAGTTCTGCACCTGGCGGCGCACCGCTCGTTCGGCTCCTTCGCCCAGCTGAGCGCTCTCGCCGGCCAGTCGATAGCTGGAATCTACAGTCAATCGGCGCCGCAGCAAGAGCTTCTTCTTGCGCAGGTCGACCAGCTGGATACGCACGGGGTGGGGGATGATCTGCAGCTCGGCCATGCCCGGCGCGCCGCCGTCGAGCGGCGTGATGGCGGCCATCTCGGCCACGTCCTCGTCGTAGACGAACAGGTAGAACGTGGCGCGCGTCATCATGTCGATGGCGCGTGGGATCGCGTCGTCGCGCGCAGTTTGCCACTGCTCGGCGAAGGCGCGCAAACGCAGCTGCGAGTCGGCCACGTCGACCTCGTGCAGCCAGTCGTCGCCCAGGACGCGCACCGCCTGGTACGCGGTCTTGAGGTTCCAGGGCTGATCGCTGAGGATGCCGTTCGTCGGATTCTTGCTGGCCTCCGCGCGAAGCAGACAACTGGTGAACCCGTCGTGCACGGAGAACTGCGCCGAGCGGCGAAAGTCTTCGGCGCGGTGCGAGGGATCACCCGCGAGATCGCTCAGGGGTATGCGCACGTAGAACCCCGGATCATCGCGGAAGTCCCAACCGTGCACGTCCGGATCGGTGAGGTCGCCGGGGTAGGTGGCCGCCCCGTTCTCGCCGAGCGAAAGCGCCTCGAGCTCATCGCGGAGTAGCGTCCATTTGGCGCCGACGGTGGCGCGGGCGGCCTTCACCTCTCCCGCGAGCTGCCGACGGCTGTCTTCGATGGCGCGATTGGAAAACCAGTTGTACGCGACCATGACCACCGCCAACGCCGCGACGCCGTAGATGAGCAAGGTGACGGTGGTGCGGCCGAACCGCCCGGTCTTGCGGGCGGCACGCAATGTGTGAACGGCGGGGAGGCCCCGCTTGCGGTCGCGATCTTGGTCGATGGGCATCGTGATGGTTCCGTACGAACGCGAGCGCGGCGGCTACCCCGGGGGATGCCGCCGCGAGACGGAGGCCCAACGGCCCTGAGTGCAGAAACCGCGTAGCGGTAGCTGCCGCGTCTCTAGCTAATGCCCGGCGGCCTTGTTGACCATGAAGCTGACGCGCGGATAACCCGCGAACGCCGCTGTCTGGAACACGCTCTTGACGACGACGGCTTGCACGTCTTGGTCGATCTCCAGCACGACCACGCCCGGAAACTCCTTGTTCGGCTGGGCCTGCTTGTACGTGTCGCGCTTGGCCTTGAGGGAGTTGAAGAGCTCCTCGATGCGGCGCAGCTGCTTTGCCTCTTCGACCGTGCGGGTGTTGCCGACCAGCACGCCGTCGACGAAAATGTTGCTGCCGGAAACGGCCACGACGGGCGCTTCCAGCATGTCTTCGGCGTTGGTGGCGTAGGGCAGAGAAACGCCCTTTTGCAGGGTGATCTCACCCGACGCGCTGAAGGTCATGAGCAGGAAGACGACGGTGACGACGAGGAAGTCGATCATGCTGACGAGCGAGAGCTCGGCGTTGACCGAACGACCGCCGCCGCCGGTGACCTTCTTGTGAACGAACTTGAGAGTGACGCCATGCATCAGTCTCCGGCCGGGGGTATGGACGGGCATTGTTCTAATTCCTCAGTTGACCGAGAAGGTGACGTTGAACGCAGGGACCTGCTCGGTCTTGCCGCCGGTCACGAAGGGGCGGTGCGTGCCGTAGATGGCGTCGATTACGGCGATCACCTGGAAGTACGGAGTTTCGTTGTCCGTGTGCAGGATCGCGGTGTCGAACTTCTTGTCGCTTTGGTCGCGGTGCGAGCCGTTGACCTTCCAGTCGACTTCGATCTCGCGGGACAGCTCGGGGAAGCTCAGAAGCTTGGCGCTGTTGTTGGTGATGACGTTGTCTTTGCGCGGGACTTCGCGCGTGTTGACGACGTTGGCGCCCTGCTTCCAGATCAGCTGGAATTTGTCCGGGGCGCGCATCTCCACGTGGAGCTGCTTTTCGGGAACCAAAGTGGTTGGCTCGACGTCGGGCCGCGGCGGACCGGGCACCTGCGCATCGGCGTTGATGCGAGCCATGGTCGTCCACACGGCCGTGATGAGCAAAAAGGAGATCGTGACCATCAAAAGGTCGATCATCGGGATCATGTTGATCTCCGCGTTCGTGCTCTTCCTGCCGCCTTTGCCGCCGTCGTCGACGCTTACGCCACCCATGGTTCTCTCTCCTAAAAAGTCCCGCTGCCGGGGAGCCTGCCTGCGCCGTGCGCTCGGGCTGGTCTCGAATCGTGACTACAGTGCGTGAAACAAGGACATCGCGGAGCGGAAAAGGTTCCCGCTCCACGATGCGCTACCCAAAGAAACTAGCTCATCGCGTGACGCGAATCAGACCGCGCCCCCGAGGTTCACCTTCTGGCGGTTGGTGACCACGAGATTGAGAACCTGGACGCTGGCTTCGTTGATGTCGTCTTCGAGGGACTGGGTCTTGCCGTTCAGGACGGCGAAGCTGATCAGACCGAGGAGTGCGACGATGAGGCCAAACGCGGTGCAGTTCATCGCTTCCGAAATGCCGGAGGCGAGAATTCGGGCCTTCTGGCTCGGGTCGACCGACTCACCGGAGACCGCGCCGAAGCTGCTGATCAGGCCGGATACGGTGCCGAGCAGGCCGGAGAGCATCGAGAGGTTCGCGAGCAGCGAGAGGTACGACGTACGCTTGGCGATCTTGGGGATCTCGCGGAGGGCGGCTTCGTCCATGGCGGCCTGAACTTCTTCGTCGGGGCGGTTCACCTTGACGAGTCCGGCCTGGACGATGCGTGCGAGCGGCGCGTTGGCGGCCGAGCACATCTTCACTGCCTTTTGCACGTCACCCGCGAGGATGCACTTTTGCATGGTGGCGAGGAACATGTCCTTGTTGATGCCCGAGCCAAACAAGTAGAGCGCGCGCTCGATGGTGATGCCGATGATGACAACGGACCAAAAGAGGATGATCCACATGCCCCATCCGCCTTCTTGAAAGTGCTTCCACAAACTTGCCATGCGACTGTTCTCCGTTCAATGGGACGACCACCAGACCATGGTGGCGAATCCGGGAGGGGTTGGCGCCGCGTTGCGAAGCCTCCCCCGATGTGCCGCACGTGCTGAGACGATGCGGTCTGTGCGTTGTGTGCTTCAGGTAGCGATGCTGCCGAGAACGGACACGCGGTCGAGACGTGGGTTTCCGACAACCGAGAAAAAAAAGTGATGTCCGGGCGTCTGCAAGCGAGCGAGCAAACCAGAGCGAGCAGACCAAAAAGAAACGTCGATGCGGAATTGCACGAGGCAACGCAAATCATCGAGGCGCGCGGACGTTATCCGAACGAGCGCGGCTTCGGCAAGATCCTAAACGCCGCCGGAGCCATTTCGCACGTCCTTCCATGCAGGCGGTACTTGTGCCACCTCACCGTAGCGAGCCCGGGCATGGCCCCGGACCCTTGGTTCCACACGTTCTGTCGACTCGTGCTGGGCGTGGTTGACTTGGTTTCTCCGCGAGCGGTATCGTCCTCCGCCACGCCGGCGCAGGCTCGCGCCGGGCGAATCTTCAAGCCGATGCACCCGAACGAGGGTCATCGCAAACCAGGCGGTGTTCCCTCGGGGGGCAGCGCGGATCCAAAAGGAGCATCGCGGATGTTCGTCTTCAGTGCAGGTCTGAGCAGTGCGGCAGCGGCGGCAGCAAGCGGGGGAGAGAGCGGTGGCTTCATGGCCGCGTTCAAGGACAACCCATACTTTCTCTGCTTGAACCTCGGCGTGTCGGCGATCGTGCTCGCATGCGTGGTCGAGCGTGCGCTCTTCCAGACCACGAAGTACCGCGTCAACTCCAAGGAGTTCTTCGCGCAGATCAAGAAGCTCGTGAACGGTGGCAGCATCGACCGAGCGATCAAGCTGTGCGAAGCCGGCGACTACCCCACGCTGCAGCTCGTGCGCGCTGGCCTCACCAACGCGAACAAGGGCCCAGACGACATCGACGCGGCCATGAGCGAGAAGATGAGTGAGCTCAAGCCCCAGGTCGAAAAGCGCGTCGGCGCGCTCTGGTCGCTGGCCAACATCGCCACGCTGATCGGTCTGCTCGGCACCGTCTACGGCCTCATCCACACGTTCGGCGCGGTATCGGCTCCCGGTCTCGACGCCGCGAAGCGCCAGAGCATCCTGGCCAACGGCATCGCCGAAGCGATGTACAACACCGCGCTCGGCCTCGGCATCGCGGTGAGCTGCATGATAGCGCACCTCATCTTGCACCAGCGTTCGAAGAACATTCTGCACGACTTGGATGCCACGCAGGAGCGCGTCTTCAACTTGCTCACGCTGCAGTCGCGCAGCGTCCAGTAAGGCCGCGCCACCATGGCAGTAGCTCAAGAGAGACTCAGTGCGGCGCAGCGAAGCAAGATCCGCCGCCTCACCAATCCGAAGGAAGTTGGTCCGGACGAAGAAGAGGGCGGTGAGCTCAACATCATTCCGTTCCTCGACATCGTCATGAACGTCCTGATGTTCGTGCTGGCCACCATCACGGTGTCGTTCACCGCGACCATGGAAACGTCACCGCCGAAGGCCGGCGGTGCCGGCCGCGCGCCCACCACGCCCACGCTCGGCCTCGCCGTTCTGGTGGTCGGGGACGGATTCAGCGTCAAGGCGCGCGGCGGCAACATCGCCCCCGGCTGCAGCGACGCGGGCGGCATTGGCGCTGGCCTCGCCGTGCCGAAGAGGGCCGGCGAGTACGACTTCGCCGCGCTCAAGACTTGCGCCAAGAACCTGAAGAACGCTGCTCCGGAGTTTGCGGAAGAAACGCAAGTCACGGTCAGCGCCAACCCGAACATTCCGTTCCAAGTCGTTGCCGCCACGATGGATGCACTACGCAACTATCAGCAGCCCGACGGCAAAGACGCGGTGCTGTTCCCCGAAGTGAACTTTGGTCTCGCCCGATGAGTGCAGCTCAGTCCCCCGCTCCGAAGCCCGCCAGCATGGCCACGTACA
>JAYUXI010000277.1:0-4217 GCA_043753085.1 Myxococcales bacterium
CCTGCGCCTGGGCCAATCACTGCGCCAAGATCCCGGCGCCGGTCAGCGCGGTCGACCAAAGCAAGCTCGGTCCCGCGTGCGACGTCGACGTGCAATGCACGAATCCGGGCGAACAGTGCCTCACGTTTCCGGCAGGCTCTGGCGTGGATGGCGCTCGGTGCGCGGCCAACCCGTGCGAGCTGATTGGCTGCGCTGCGGGCAAGTGCCAGGTGCTCGAGACCTACCCGGGCCAGCTCCGCTGCGCCGATTGAGCTGGCGCCGGGGTGCCCGCCGTGTAGAAGCGGGGCGATGGCCAAAAGCCCGACCGATCCGAGGCCGACCACCGACGTGCTCGACGTGGCGTCGACGCTGAACGCCGCCCTCGACGGCCACAACGTGGCGCTCGGCCTTCGCTTCGTACAAGCCACGCGCGAGCGCGTCGTGGCCGAGCTCACCGTCGGTCCCGCGCACCTGCAGGCCTATGGCATCGTGCACGGCGGGGTGTACGCGAGCATGATCGAAACGGCGTGCTCGGTGGGCGGCGCCATGCAATCGGCCCTGCACGGCGCCAGCGCGGTCGGCCTGGAGCATCACACGTCGTTCCTGCATGCCGTGCGCGAAGGCACGCTGCGCGTCGAGGCCACTCCGGTCGAGTGCGGACGCCGCACGCAGCTGTGGCAGGCATCCGTGCTCGACGCTCGCGACCGCATCGTCGCCAGCGGCCGCGTGCGGATGTTCGTGTTCGAGGGGGCCACGGAGTTGGCGGGAAAACCCTTGGCCTTCAACGGCTGAATTTGGGTGCGCCCGCGAGCGCGCCGCCACTACTGTGCGCGCATGGCCGACGCTCCCGAGACCCCTCTCCGCCGCACCTCTCTGTACGACCTGCACGTGTCGTGGGGCGGGCGCATGGTGCCGTTTGCCGGTTACGAAATGCCTGTGCAATACACGGGTATTGTGCCCGAGCACAACGCCTGCCGAAACGGCGTGGGTCTGTTCGACGTGAGCCACATGGGACAGATCGAGATGACGGGCGAGTACGCGGCGCACGTGGTGGACTTTCTCGTCACGAATGACGTGGCTCGCTTGCGCGACGGCCAGGCCGCCTACACGTGCTGCTGCAACGAGCAGGGCACCATCCTCGACGACCTCATCGTGTACCGCGCCTCGCAAGAGCGCTTCCTCATCGTGTGCAACGCGTCCAATCGCGACAAGATCACCGCTGTCTTCGAGAAGGCGGCCAAAGATCACTGCGAGTACCGTGACATCTCCGACGCCACGGCGCTCCTCGCCCTGCAGGGACCCAAGGCCTTCGAGGTACTCGCGCGCGCAGGCGCCGACGCCTCCACCTTGCACGAGCTCAAGCCCTTCACCTTTCGCGACGCAGTCGTTTGCAACGTGCGCACCACGGTCGCGCGGACCGGATACACGGGCGAAGACGGCGTCGAGATCTTCTGCTCCTGGAACGACGCGCCGCAGCTCGCGGCCATGCTCCTCGAGCTCGGCAAGGACGCCGGCCTCGTGCCGGTTGGCCTCGGGGCACGCGACACGCTCCGGCTGGAAGCGCGGCTGTCGCTCTACGGCAACGAGATCGACGAAACCACCAACCCGCTCGAAGCGGGCCTCGGCTGGACGGTCAAGCTCGAGAAGCCCATGTTCGTTGGCAAGGAGGCGCTCGCCGCCGTGAGAGCCGCGCCGGGCCCGCGCAAGATGGTCGGCTTCGAGATGGTCGGCAAAGGAATCGCTCGCCATGGCTATCCGCTCAAGAACGCGGCAGGAGCCGTGGTCGGCACCTGCACCAGTGGCAGCCCCGGTCCCACCGTCGGCAAGAACATCGGTCTCGGCTACCTCCCGAACGAGCTCTCTTCCGTGGGCACGAAGTTCGTGGTCGACTGCCGCGGCAAGGACATCGAAGCGGTGGTCGTGAAGACGCCCTTCTACAAGAGAAAGCCCTCGTCATGAACTTCCCCCAAGACCTCCGCTACACCAAAGACCACGAGTGGGCCCGCAGCGAGGGCAACCAGGTCACCATCGGCATCACCGAGTTCGCGGTGGAGCAGCTGGGCGACATCACCATCGTCAGCTTCGACGTGAAAGAGGGCGACGTCGTCGAGCACGGCAAGGTGTTCGGCACCATCGAGAGCGTCAAGACGGTGAGCGATCTCTACGCGCCGGTGAGCGGCACGGTCGTGAAGATCAACGGCGACGTGGACGCGAAGCCCGAGCTGCTGAACGAAGACAGCTACGGCACGTGGCTGATCGTGATCGAAGTGGCCGCCGGCGCGAGCGACCTCGCCGACCTGCTCGACACCGCCGCGTACGACAAGCACGTCGCCGCGAGCTGAGCGCGCGATGCAGCAGGTACTCGAGACGCTGCAGGTCGATGGCCCAGGCCGCGGCTTCACGGACGTCACGGAGCGCGTGCGCCGGGTGCTCGCAGCCAGCCAGCTGAAACGTGGACTCTGCACCTTGTTTCTACGGCACACGTCGGCCAGCCTGCTGATCCAGGAGAACGCCGACCCCACCGTCCGAGCCGACTTCGAGCGCTTCTTCGCGCGGCTCGTCCCCGACGGCGCGCCGATGTTCCAGCACGCCGACGAAGGCCCCGACGACATGCCGGCGCACGTACGCACGGCGCTCACGCAGACCACGATCGGCATCCCGTTCGACCACGGCGCGCTGGTGCTCGGCGCATGGCAAGGCATCTACCTGTACGAGCACCGCCATCGGCCTCAGGTGCGCGAGCTCGTGGTGCACTTGCTCGGCCAGTCATGAACTTCGCGGCCGGGCGGCGGGAACAAGTGCGCGTCGACCTTGGCTCCGGCAAAGTCCACAGCGCGGCCCGCGATGCTGGCGAGCCCATCGCGGGCCGCGACGAGTACGAGAGCACCCACCCATTTCATCGGGGCGGATCTTGGGTGGCGTGTGCACGTGATTTCTTGGTCTTCGCGGGGAGCTTGGGCAGCGGGGCCGAGGCATCGGCCGTGGCGCTCTCTTCGCTGTGCTGCCGCTCTTCGGTCTTCATTCCCATGCGATCGTCGACCTCGTGGAACAGAGTCTTCAGCGACGACTCGAAGAAGGCCTTATCCCAGGAACCCGAGTTTTCCTGGCCACCGGAATATCCATGCGGGATGGCCCGAACCGATGTACCGCCGCCCGCGGCGGTGAGCTGCACTTCCCACCCGACCGAGGTTTCCACCGCGGTGGCCCGATAGGCAGTGCCCACCGCCTGGACGACCGCCACTTTCGGCGCCGTGCGGATTCGCCCGGGCTCGTCGACCACGATGCCGTAGCCGAGGACCTTCAGGGCCGCGGCGGTGGCGCGCTGAACGTGGGCGGCATCTTGCTCGTAGCGACGGGTTTCCTGCGAGACCGCCTCTGGCGATTGGAGATCGATCCGTGGGGGAATCAAACAAGCGGCGAAAGCGAGGGCAAGAGGTGCGATCAGGACGCGCATACTCAGCCGTGTACCACGGGCCGAGCGCGTACGTGAATCGAGCGCGTTCTTGTGACAAGCGGCTTGGATTCGGAATCGTGTGCGGGGCCTGCGAAGAGCTTTCCTGGTGCAACTGCCCGAGTTCGTCCGCGCCGAGGGACAGCAAGCCTCGATCGTGCGCGCCTACCGCGACGACAGGCTCACGGCCTCTGAGCCGATTTCAGCTCCGCCAGGATCCGTAGCGCTTCGAGTGGCGTGGTGCGGTCCAGATCGAGCCCGCGCAGCCGCTTCGCAATCGCAGATTCGCCAGGCGCCTCGAAGAGACCCAGCTGCGGCGCTGGCGGAGTGCGGCCTTTGCGCTTCGTCTTGGACTCGAGATCACCCAACAAGGCGCGCGCACGATCCACCACCGACTCCGGCACGCCGGCCAGCTTGGCGCAGGCAATTCCGTAGCTCTCCGACGCCGCGCCGCGCTCGATGGCGTGGAAAAAGACCAGCTCGCCCTCGTGCTCCTTGGCCGACACGCTGTAGTTCTCGGCCGAGGGGCGCGTCATCACGATCTCGGTGAGCTCGTGGTAGTGCGTGGCGAACAGCGTGCGGCAACACGCTGTATCATGCAGGTACTCGGCCACGCTCCAGGCGATGGCCAGGCCGTCGAACGTGCTGGTGCCGCGGCCAATCTCGTCGAGCACCACCAGCGAGCGGCGCGTGGCGCGCCGGAGTACGTGCGCGGTTTCCTTCATCTCGACCATGAAGGTGCTCTCGCCCCGCGCCAGGTTGTCGCTGGCGCCGACCCGCGTGAGGA
>JAYUXI010000278.1:0-1608 GCA_043753085.1 Myxococcales bacterium
TCATCGGGATGGATCGACGCGCGCAGCAGGGCGTACGTGAACGGATCGCCGGGCGCGCGCCCGAACGTTTGCTTGCACAACGGCGACGCCTCGAACGCCATCGTCTCCAGGTCGAGGCTCCAGGAGCCCAGCCCACCGGCCCTCATCGCGAAGCGCAGACGCTCGTCTTGCAGGCGCAGGGTTTCTGCCTGCCGCTCGCGCACGGCGATGTCGTCGCGGATCTGATACTGGTGCTGTCGCGTGCGAAGCGCCGACCGCAGCACGCTGAGCAGCGATTCCATGCGCACGGGCCGCTCGATCACGATGATGCCGTCCATCTCGGGCGACGCCACCTGCTGCACGTGCCGGGCGGCGGCCTCGCGGGCGATGACCACGATTGGTACGGCCGACCAACCCGGCTGAGCGCGCAGCGTTCCGGCAAGCTGCCCGGCGCTGTCGCTGAAGATCGCGTCGTCCGTGATGAGGATGGCGCCAGTGCCGGCACCAATCTCTTTGCACAAGCCGGCGAGGTCCACGCAAACCACGCTGGCTACGCCTTCCTTGCGGAGCATCGACGCCGTGCTCGCCGCGTCACGAGACGAGGGCATGAGCACGAGAACACGCTGGTTGAGGTCGGTGCTCACGACACCGAATTCTGGGTTTCGGCGCCACGCCCGTGAAGGAACTGCAGGGCCACCGTGGTTTTGCCGGAACCGGGTTCGCCCTGCGCCAGGCCGTGCGTCAGGTAGAAACCGCCGCGGTGGAGGCCGCCCGGCGGGACGTCGTCGAGCCCCTCGATGCTCGTGGATGTGACGTCTTCGTGCCCACGCTCTTGTCCCATGCGGCCGCTAGGCTAAGCATGCGAGCCCACGCCGCAACGAAACGAGTGCGTTTTCGGTGGTTACCGGACACGGAAAAGCGGCCCGCCGTTGCCAGCGAGCCGCACTTTTCGGCCGATGCCGACCGGTGTTTATTCGGCGGCGGCCGACAGATCCGACAGCTTGTCTTGCGTGACGCTCTTGCCCTTGCGCATGTCGAGGTAGGTGATCACGTCTTCTTTCACGCGTGCGGCGAGCTCGGGCCCTTGCTTCTTCGCGGCCTTGGCAAACTCGATGACCATGTGCGGCGTGGTCTTCGCAAGGGCTTGGGTGCCCTTGGCGAGACGCGTGACCTTGCCCAGCACACGCTGCGCGCGAGTCTGGGTGAGGTACGGCGCGACTTCGGCCACCAGATCGGCGCCCGTACCGGCGTAACGGTGCGGCGCCTTGTGCAGCGCGCTGGCGAAGCGCGGGTGTTTGGCTACGAAGGCGCGCACCGCGTCTTCGGTGACGCCGTTCTCGGCGAGGGCGCGCTCGTATTCCTCGGTGGCCGACTGCTTGGCTTTGAAGAGGAACATCTGCACGCGGCTGTAGAAGTTGACCTTGCCGTCGCCGCTGGTTTCCACCGGGCAATAGATCGCACCGGGGAACTTTTCGGTGATGAGCGACTGCACGCCGTCCGACACGCCGGCCGACGGCATGCACCCGAACGGCTTCACGCCGAGGGTCATGTGCGCTTTTTTCTGCGTGACGTTGATGATCAGCTTGCCGACTTCCATGTGGCCTTCGCCGCCGCGGAGATCGCTGTGGT
>JAYUXI010000279.1:0-4211 GCA_043753085.1 Myxococcales bacterium
CCGGGCTTGTCGTCGATACCGAGAATCTGCACGCAGGCGTCGCCGCGGTCATAGGCCACGCCTGCCACGCTCACTTCTTCGAGCCCTTTGTCTTCCGCCACGACCCACGTTCCTTCCGCATCCGAAAATGAGCTTCGCACGTGTACGGCAACTTTGTGCCGCATGGCGATCTCGACGCTGCGGATCTGCAGCACCTTGGCGCCGAGCGAAGCGAGCTCGAGCATCTCCTCGTACGAGATCTTGGAAATCTTGCGCGCCGACGGGCACACGTTGGGGTCGGTCGTGTAAACGCCGTCGACGTCGGTGTAAATTTCGCAGACGTCGGCCGACAGCGCCGCCGCCACGGCCACGGCCGACGTGTCCGAGCCGCCGCGGCCGAGCGTGGTGATGTTGCCCGCTTCGTCGGTGCCCTGGAACCCCGCCACGACCGCGATGTACCCCGCGGCGAGCGCCTCGCGCAGGCGCTCGTCGTCGATGCTGCGGATGCGCGCCTTGGTGAACGCGCCGTCCGTGAGGATGCGCACCTGGTGGCCGAGAAACGAGCGTGCCTTGGCGCCCTCGGCCTGGATGGCCAGGGCCAGCAGCGCCGACGTGATCTGCTCGCCGGTCGAGGCGATCACGTCGAGCTCGCGCGCATCCGGAATGGGCATTACTTCCCGTGCGAGGCCGATGAGTCGGTTGGTTTCGCCGCTCATCGCGCTGACCACGACGACGACTTGATTGCCGCGCGCCTGCGCGGACACGGCGCGCTGGGCCACCTTGCGGATGCGCTCGACCGAGCCAACCGACGTTCCCCCGAACTTCTGAACCAGCAGAGCCACGCCGGCTGACTATCAGGTTCCGGCCCGGCGCGATCTTGCTTTCCAACACGCACCTGCAGAGGTAAGCGCGGTCCAGGATGGATCCGATGGGCCGCTACCTCGTGGAGACGATCGTGTTGCTCGTCGTCATGTGCGCGCTCGCCATCGTGGTGCTGTTCGTGGCCCGCCGGGCCGGGCTGGGCGCGGCACGTGGCCCGATCCGGCTGGTCGGCCAGCTGCCGCTCGATCCACGCCGCAGCGTGTATCTCGTGCAGGTTGCATCCAAGGTCCTGGTGGTCGGCGTGGCCGAAGGCGGCATGACCAAGCTCGGCGAGCTCGACGACAGCGATCTGCCTGCCGCTCCGCTGCCGTCCTCGCATTCTTTCCGCGACGTGCTCGCTCGCGTGGTGGGTCGCCAGAAAGTGCCTGTCGATGGGAGCTGACGCGCTGCTTACCCGTCCCATCGCGCTGGTCGTTGCTCTTGCGCTCGTGTCGCTCTTGCCGTTCGTCTTCATGAGCCTCACCGCCTTCGTGAAGATCTCCACCGTCCTGCAGATCGCCAAGAGCGCGCTGGGCGCGCAGAGCGTTCCCTCGAGTACGGTGATGATGGCGCTGGCCGCCGCGCTGTCGCTCCTGGCCATGGCGCCGGTGGGCGAGAAGATTGCCTTCCGTGCGCGGCCGCTGCTGGAAGCCAAGCTGGAAACCCGCGAGCTGGTCGAGCGCGGCATCGACGCCGTGCGCGAGCCCCTGCGCGAGTTCTTGGGTGCAAACGCGAGCGACAAGGAAAAGGTGCGCTTTCTGCAAGTCGCCCGCCAGGCGCGGCCCGAAGCCGAACGCGCCAAGCTCACCGACCGCGATCTCACCATCCTCGCGCCCGCGTTCGTCGTCACCGAGCTCACCGAAGCCTTCGCCATCGGCTTTCTGATCTTCCTGCCGTTCTTGGTGCTCGATCTCGTCGTGTCCAACGTGCTGCTGGCGCTGGGCATGCAGATGCTCAACCCGACCCAGGTGAGCCTGCCGTTCAAGCTTCTGCTGTTCGTCGCGATCGACGGCTGGGGCCTGCTTGCCCAGGCGCTGGTGTCGGGCTACCGCTAGCGGCAGCTATGGCTGCGGTACGCCACGCCGGATTCGGTGTATTCTGCAGCTACAAGGCCGCCCTCGGGGGACACGTCGAACTTGCGGAACGTGTCGAGAGGGTCGTGCGGATACGGCAGCGAAAACATGCGCGTGATGGTGCCGCGCGCGTTGCCGTCGATGCAGAGCACCAGCGTCGAAGCGCCGCCCTCCAGGTCGAACGTGGCCTTGACCACGAAGTAGATCATCCCGCTCGTGTCGCTGTCGAGCAGGAGAATCTGCTCGACGGGGTTGCCCAGGTTGGCCTCGCGCGTGAAGAGATGGGCTTGAGAGTCGGGAGCCGCGCCGCTGACCCAGACGCGGCCTTGGTCGTAGTTGGTGATGCCGGCAGAGATGAGCAGCTTGCCGTCGCGCGAGAACTGACCGTTGACGTCGGCGCCCGCCAGCGGCGTACCGTCCATGCCTCCGAGTGGAATGAGCGGCCCACCCTCACCGCGCTGCGCGTAGACCTTGTCTTTCTGAACGAACACGCGCGTCAGCTCGGACGGCTGGCCCGCCACGGCTCCCGGCAGCGGGAGCAGGCCGCGCGAACGGCCCTGCGCGTCGAAGAGCTCCACCTGATTCTGACGCGTGCGATCGATCACCGCCATCGAGCCGTCCTTGCCGAGCGCGATGTCGGCCGGTGACTCCAGCTTCACCGGCCGCGTTTCGAGGATCGTGCCGTCTGGACCGAGCCGCACCATGCGGTGATTGAACTGGTCGAGCACCCACGTGCTGCCGTCCGGACCAACCGCGAAGCTGTTGGGGCCGCCAGGGTAGCCGTCGTCGCTGGGTCCGCGACCAAGGCCGTTCGGACCCCAAGGCACCTCGGCGCGCAGTCCGAAGGGCGGCGCCTGCGCATCGCGAGCGGCGAGCGTGAAGCTGGGCACCGCGCGCGGCTGGGTGTCGGCGTTCGGCGCGAGCTTCTCGCTGAACTCCTTCTGGCCGCTGCGCACGGCGCTCTCGCCCGGAGGCGGCCGCGGCGCTCGCTGCCACACCAAGACGCCGAGAGCGATCACCGCGAGCCCGAGCCACCAGGGCCAAAGCGGTGGCTTGGGGCGAGATTTCGGTGGGTCGTCGCGCGTCATGAACGCACCGTAGTCGATTCGACGGACTGGGTACTCCGTTTGCCCACACCTGGATCGCGCTGGATCTAGCGCGCACGGCGATGATCCAGGTCACGATGGACCAACGAGCCAATTGTGTACCAGTGCAGACGGAAAGGAGAGCATCATGGTGAAACCGTCGGCCTGATTCCAACTTGGCAGGCCAGTTGCAACAGTCGCAGGCAAGGAGATTCCCTCATGACCACGCCCCTCCGCATCGCTGCCGCTCTCTTCGCTCTGTCCACCCTCGCTCTCGGCGGGTGCGCGGCCCAAGACGGCTCGAACGAATCCGATGTTTCTTCCTCGTCTTCGGAAGAAGGCAGCGAAGTGGGGGCCACGGTCGACGAGCTCGTCGGCACCGGGCCCACCTACGCGGCTGGAATCAAGCTCACCACCATCGCCAACCTGAACCTCCGCGCCGAGGCCAACGTCGGCGCCACCGTCAGGAAGATCATGCCGAACGGCAGTGACGTCGTGGTGGCCGAGTCCAGCGGCGGCAATGGCTGGGTCCAGATCACCTTCAGCGGCAACACCGGCTGGGGACACACCTCGTATCTCGTCGAGACCGACGCCGCGGGTGAAGCCGACAGCGAAGCCCCGGTCGCTTCGGGCGACTACAGCGCGTCGCGCGGCAACCGGCTCGCCCAGATTGCTCTTCGCGTGAACGGTCAGCCCTCGCGTGGCGCCTGCTCGCTCGAAATGTCCAACTCGGTGGTGCGCTCCGGCATCGTTCCCTCGGGCGTATCCTGGCGCCGCGGCAACGCCTGGGCCCTGGCCAACAGCATGAAGGGCGACAGCGCGTACCTGAGCCGCGTCGGCTTCGCCACCAAGAGCAACCTCACCACGCGCACCGCGCCCAAGGGCTCGATCATCGGCTGGCGCCCCGGCCAGTGCGGCTACAACCGCACTTGGGGCCATATCGAGGTCATCTCGAACGACGACCACAAGGCTTGCAGCGACTTTTGCGCCACGGTGAAGACCTGCACCGCCGGTGCGATTTTCCAGCCGATCTCTCTCTGACTGTCTCGTGGTCTTGTCGTGATCTTCGGTGGAGCGAAGGGGGATCGAACCCCTGACCTCGGCATTGCGAACGCCGCGCTCTCCCAACTGAGCTACCGCCCCGAAGCGCCCCCGCGTTTACGGGGCGTTGGCATTTGTGTCAAGCCGAGACGTCGAGCGTGCTCACAGGCTC
>JAYUXI010000280.1:0-10195 GCA_043753085.1 Myxococcales bacterium
CGGATCCGAATGCTGGCCTGCGCATCAAGGAGCCGCTGCAGCTCGTGGGCAAACGCTGCGTGATCAGCGGCAAGGTGATCGCCTACGAGCCGGACGCGCGCGTCTGTCCGCAATGCGATCGCGTGTACCACAAGCGCCACGTGCCCGGCGCTTGCGCCTGCGGAGCCAGCCTGACCGCCCTCCGGGACGGGATGCTCCCGAAGGACTTCGAGGTCCTCGGCGAAACGCAGCCCGCCACTGCGACGGCCGACGACTCGGCTTGACAGCAGGGGGCTGTCGGCGATGGCAGGCATTCCGGGGTACGTCCCCGCGTTCCGCCCGTCAATCGTCGTTCTCGGCACAAGGCTTGGCCCCCTGCTAACGTCGCCACCCTCATGAGCATCAGTTTCTCGGCATTGCCCGCTTCCACGGATCGAATCGTTCGCTGGCTACGCATTGGGCTTGGGCTGGGTGCCGCGGCATGCGGTGGTGGTGGTCGGTCGCCCGCGACCCCAACCGACGCTCCCCCCGCGTCCGCCCCCGCCGGAGCTCGTGCCGACGGGCCGCTCACCCCGGCGCGCTGCGAAGCTGCGGGCGGCAAGGTCGTCGGGGACATCGGCGACGGCGCGGTCTACCGTTCCGATTACCGCTGCGCCAGCGGCAAAGCGCCGCTTGGATCCATCGTGCCCGAGTCCGGACAGCCAGTCGCCATCGAAGGTGCGGTCTGCTGCTCCGTTTCGCCCTCGTTCTGAGAAGCGCGGATCGTGGGCGCCGCGCTCGGCCAAAAGTTCACGGCGCTGCGGATAGGTACTCGGAAAAGACCTCGAGGGCGCGGCCGTGCGAGTCGAAGGCGCAGTGCTCGGTGTCTGGCAGCACGGTCTCCACCGTCGGCAGGCCGAGCGCCGCAAAGTACTGCGCCGTGGCGTGCTCGTCCGCGGCGAGAAAATCGCGATCTCCGTACGTGAACCAAAACTTGCTCGGGCCCCGCGCGGCCAGATCCTCGACGTCCCAGGTGTACGCGGCAGAATCTGGAACCTCGCCCCCGCAATTGATCGCGAAGGCGCCGGGGTACACGTTGCCGTAACGCGGGTAAAAAGTCTTGGTGAGGAAAATCGATCCGCCCGAAGAGCCGTAGTAAAAGACCGGGGAGCTCGCGATGTCGAAGCCGGCGCGCACGGCCGCCAGCACTGCTGCCAAGGCTTCCGCATTGGTTCCGTCGACGTCGGGCTCTTCGACCTCAGTCGCACAATCGTGCGTCGGCGCTTGCCACCACGCGCAGCCGTTCGGCGCGCGCACCGCCAGCACGCGCGCTGCATGTGCGTCCGCCCATCCGAGCATGGCCTTCATGGCGCCATTGCTTTCGTAGGCGCGCGCGCCATCGCCATGGATGTAGATGGCGAGGCGTGTGGGGGACGCCGTTTCCTCGGCCAGGTCGGCCAGGCGAAGCTCGGCTCCGCCGACCGTGGCCACACACACCTTGCGCTGCCCGGTCAGCGTGTCCCGACGCGTGCACGGGATGCCGCCGGTTCCGCGTGAGCTGTCGGGTAGGCCGGCGTCGGTGCGTCCCGCTGCAGCGTCTGTGCCGCCGTCGTCCCGGGATCCGCCATCGACCCGCGATGGAGAGTCGGCGTCAGCGGCCGGCGCTGTCGCGGTGTCGTCGTCATCGGCCGAGCCGCCAGCTCCGCCGCTGGTTTCCGCCACGCACGCAGCAAGAAGAAAGCACAAGGACCCGGACTGGAAGGCGCGTCGAAGATACACGGGGCGCCAGGTAGTGCAGCGGACTCATTCGTGCAAGGACGGCGACTGTTCGCGCGTCTCTGGGTTTTGCAGGGAGCTCAGCGACGAGCGCGCTTGCCCTCGCCGAGCACCCAGCCCGGCTGATTGCGATCGACACGGAGTGCATGATCAAAGCGCTCCAATGCAGAGCGCGCGACGAGGAACCGCTGCGCTTGGCAGCGGACCGCGCAGGTCGACGGCGGTCCGCGCACGCCTGGGGCGGGCCAACTTCAGCTTCGCGGCGTGGGGTGGTGCAAACGGCCACGCGGCGCACGCGGCTCGCGTGGTGTTTCCTGGACCAAGCGACGCAGCGCGCGCACTTTTTCCAGGTTGGCGCCGCGGGCGCGTAGATCCGCTTCGTGCAAATCCACCGCGGGCGCCGCGAGATCGGTGCGGGCAAAGCGCCCCATGCGGCCTTCTTCGACGCGTGGCAGGATGGCCATCAGGCGCCGCACGCCGTCGGCGATGCGGCGGGGCATCGAGAACTGGCGCACCAGCGGCTCGAGGAACTCGCCCGCTTCGTCGAGGATGTTGGCTGTATTGTTCACGGATTCGAGAACGGGGTCGTACAGCAGCGCCGTCGTGAGCGTGATGTCGTCGAGCGGCTCCTTGCGCTCCTTGATCATCGCGTCGATCGCGGCCAGGCGCCCGAAAAACCGCTGGCCCTTGCTGCCCTCTTCGTCGTCGTCGTCGAGGTAGCTCGAGAGCTCGGGAAGGAGCAGGGCGAGGATGCCGTTTTCCCAGAGCAGCCAGAGCGAGCGCGCCGCGCCGCCACCGCGCAAGAGGCGCATCATCTCTTCGAAGACGCGTGGCTTGGCGGCCTTGGCGAGCTCTTCTCGCGTGCTGACCAGCGCGTCGTGGCAGTCGGGCGCAATGCCGAGGTCCAGACGCGCGGCAAACTTCACCGCACGGAGCATGCGCACGGGATCTTCGCGGAACCGCACGACGGGATCGCCGATGGTCTGGATGACTCGTTGCTCGATGTGGGCCATGCCGCCGCACCAGTCGAGAACCTGGTGGTGGGTGAGGTCGTAGAAGAGCGCGTTGATGGTGAAGTCGCGACGGAGCGCGTCTTCGTGGGCGTCGCCGAAGACGTTGTCGGAGCGAATCAGCATCTCGCTCAGGTCGTCTTCGATTTCCGCCGGCTTCTTCCGGAACGTGGCCACTTCGATCACCTTGCCGGCGCCGAACAGCACGTGGGCGAGGCGGAACCTTCGACCGATGATCCGGCAGTTGCGGAACAGCGCGCGCACGTCTTCCGGGCGGGCACTGGTGGCCACGTCGAAGTCTTTCGGCGTGCCATCGAGCAGCAGATCGCGGACGCAGCCGCCAACCAGGTAGGCCTCGTAGCCGGCGCGCTCGAGTCGACGCACCACGCGTGCCGCGTCGGCGTCGATGCGTTCCTCGGACAGCCGAACGTCGTGGCGCACGAGGCCCGTGCCCTCGTGCCGGGCGGCGGGAGCGGGTGGCGCGTCGCCCTCCATGCGGAAGGAGGGGAGGTCGGGGGCGTCGGGAAAGGATCCGGTTGGTCTACGTCGCATGCGGGAAAGAGCCCAGGACGCAAGGTCTTCGGCGGCACGAGTATAGTCGGAAAACAGCCCGTTGGCGACGTATTGCCATTTCGAGCGCCCCAGCGAGGTCGATGCCGCCAGTCCGAGTGAAATCGGAGGCCAAGGTTCGGGTTGGCATTCGCGCGCTTTTAACGCGTTTGTCTTGGTTCGGGTTACGCTACCCAGTGGAATGGCACTGCAGCCTTCGAAGCTCGGCGACTTTCGCATCCTGGCGCCTCTCGGGAGCGGTGCGACCGCGCGGGTCTTCGACGCCGTGCACATTGCCTCGAACCGCGAGGTGGCGATCAAAATGCTCGACCCCCGCGAAAAAGAGGCCGTGGGCGAGCTGCGCGAACGGTTCGCGCGCGAGGCCCTCGCGCTGTCCAACCTGTCGAGCCGTCACGTCTCGCGCATCGTCGGGTTCGGCTTCGAGCTCGGGCAACCATTCCTCGTTCTCGAGCGGCTCCACGGCGAGACCATCGACGCGCGCATCAAGCGCGATGGCCCGATTCCTCCGGCGCTGCTCGGTCCGTGGATTGCGCAGCTGCTGGTCGGCGTGCGTGACTGCCACGCGCACGACGTCATCCACCGGGACCTCAAACCCGCGAACATCTTCTTGCAGGCCACCGCCGGTGAGCCCGTAGTCAAGATCATCGATTTTGGCGTGGCCCGACTCAGCTCGATGAATGGCGGCGTCAGCCTCACCTCGACGCAGCACCTGCTCGGCAGCGTGGGATACATGGCGCCCGAGCAGTTCGAGAGCGGCAAGTCCGTGGGACCCCTCACCGATCTGTATGCGGTCGGGGTGGTCGTGTTCCGCTGCATCACCGGCAAGCTACCGTTTTCTGGTGGCTCGCTCGAACGCGTGATCCACAACAAGCTGCACAACGAGCCCGCGCTCGTGTCCAGCATCGAAGGCGCGCCCGTGTTCGGCGCGCTCGATTGGTTCGCCGCCAAGGCGATGTCGCGCGAGAGCGCCGGCCGTTTCCAGACCGCGCGCGAGATGCTCGATGCCTGGCACGACATCATGCCGGTGCTCGGTACCGTCGTCGCGCGCAGCGTGCCGCCGCCCTCCTCGGTACGCATGGCGATGGGTCGCACCACGCCAGACCAGCCGCCCTCGCTCGCCGCCATCACCTCGGAGCACGGCAGCCTGCAGGTCGACTCGTCCGAGATCATCGAGGACGAGGGCGTGCCGTCGCGAACGCACGAGCCCGAATCCGATCCGGCCAGCACCCGCGAAAACGCGTCGCTTCCGTATCCCGGGTTCGAAGCGCCCGCCGACGATGCGCCGCAGACCCGTCTCGAGCCAGCGCCCATGTCCGAGGTGTTCGGGGTCTATTCGAACGCCGTGCCGCAGTTCGAGCGCGGACCGGCCAGCGTGCCGCGCACCGCGCGTCGCGGCTCGGTCCAGGCGCCGCCGCCGAAAAAGCGCCTGCAGGACGACGAGACCACCCGCACGCATCCGCACCTGCAGCACCTCGTGGAAAAAGAGCTCGAGCTCTCGCGCGACGCCAAGCAAAAGCCGCCCTCGTTCGAGCCGCGGTCGTACGAGGGGCCCCCGACGACCCAGCACACGGGCCCGCCGCTGACCCACCCAAAGAACACGCCGCCCGACCCCGAACGCTGACGCGCCGAGGGCGCGCCCCAAGAACCATACCAAGTCGCCCGTCCGTGTCTTGACGGACCGGGCGCGGTGCTTAGCTTAGCGCGAGAAAACCCCGGCAAACGCAGTGGACACTTCCCAGAAAACGCTTGCGTCGCGAGCGCTGGTCTGGTGGGTGAGGCTGCTCGTTCGGGGCACCGTTCTCGTACGTCCGCGGCAGCAAGCGCCGCACTCTCGGAGGTTCAAAAAGGCATCATGGGCAAGATCATCGGAATCGATCTCGGAACGACCAACAGCTGCGTCGCCATCATGGAAGGCAACGAGCCCAAGGTGATCGTGAACGAAGAGGGCTCGCGCACCACGCCGAGCGTGGTCGCTTGGGACGACAAGGGCGAGATCCTCGTCGGCCAAATCGCGAAGCGCCAGGCGGTCACGAATCCGGAAAACACCATCTTCAGCGCCAAGCGCTTCATCGGCCGTCGCTTCGAAGAGACCGAGAAGGAAGCCAAGCGCGCGCCGTACAAGGTCGTCAAGGCCGACAACGGCGACAGCAACATCGAGGTGCGTGGCAAGAAGCTCACGCCGCCCGAGGTCAGCGCGAAGGTGCTTCAGAAACTGAAAAAGGCCGCCGAAGACTACCTCGGCGAAAAAGTCACCGAAGCGGTCATCACGGTACCGGCTTACTTCAACGACGCGCAGCGCCAAGCCACCAAAGACGCCGGCCGCATCGCTGGCCTCGACGTCAAGCGCATCGTCAACGAACCCACCGCGGCAGCGCTGGCCTACGGCCTCGACAAGAAGAAGGACGAGGTCATCGCGGTCTACGACTTCGGTGGCGGCACGTTCGACATCTCGGTGCTCGAGGTGGGTGACAACGTCGTGCAAGTCGTGTCGACCAATGGCGACACCCGCCTCGGCGGCGACGACGTCGACGACCTCATCATCGACTGGATGATCGCAGAGTTCAAAAAGAGCTCCGGCATCGATCTCCACAACGACAAGATGGCGCTCCAGCGTCTGAAGGAAGCCGGCGAGAAGGCCAAGATCGAGCTCTCCTCCGTGCAGGAAGCACAGATCAACCTGCCGTACATCACGGTCGGACCGGGCGGCCCAGTACACCTCGATCTGCGCCTGCCGCGCGCCAAGTTCGAGCAGATGATCGGACCGTTGGTGGAGCGCTCGATGGAGCCCGTGCGCAAGGCCTTGGCCGACGCGAAGAAGCAGCCGAGCCAGATCGACGAGATCATCCTCGTCGGCGGCTCCACCCGCATCCCGCTCGTGCAGGAAACGGTGAAGAAGTTCTTCGGCAAAGATCCGCATCGCGGCGTCAACCCGGACGAGGTCGTGGCCATCGGCGCGGCAGTCCAAGCTGGCGTGCTTTCGGGCGACGTGAAGGAGCTGGTCCTGCTCGACGTCACCCCGCTCTCGCTCGGCGTGGAGACCCTCGGCGGCGTCATGACCGTGATGATTCCGCGCAACACCACCATCCCCACGCAGAAGAAGGAAACCTTCTCCACCGCGGCCGACAGCCAGCCCAGCGTCGAGGTGCACGTGATGCAGGGTGAACGCACCGAGTCGCGCTACAACCGCACGCTCGCGAACTTCAAGCTCGAGGGCATCATGGCCGCTCCGCGCGGCGTGCCCAAGATCGAGGTCACGTTCGACATCGACGCCAACGGCATCCTGTCGGTGTCGGCCAAGGATCTTGCGACCGGCAAAGACAACAAGATCACCGTGACCGACGGCTCGGGCCTCAGCGAGGCAGAGATCCAGAAGATGGTGAACGAGGCGTCGCAGCACGAAGCCGAGGACAAGGTGAAGCGCGAACAGATCGAGCGCCGCAACAAGCTCGACACGCTCTGCTACCAGCTCGAAAAGCAGATCACGGAAAACAAGGACAAGCTCGGCGACGTGTCCGCGGTGGAGGGGCTCATCAAGGAAGGCCGCGACGCGGTCGAAAAGCAGGACGACGACGCCATCAAGCGCGTGTCCGAGCAGCTCGAGCAAGCTGCCCACAAGATGGCGGAAGCAGCCTACGCCAGCGCCGGCAGCCCGCAGTCCGGCACGCCAGGCGGCGACGCCCCCGAAGCCGGCGCACCCCCAGCCGGCGGCAAGAAGGACGACGGCGTCATCGACGCCGAGTTCGAAGAAACGAACTGAGAGCGACGTCCGCGGGGGAAGTTCTCTTCCCGATGCTTCGACGCCGGGCCTTTCCTTCGGAAGGTGCCCGGCGTCGCCGCGTCTGCTCGAGCGCGCCGCCGCAGAATTCATGAAAGCTTCTTCATGTTCGGCTTTGCGCGCCGCACGCGCTGGCCTACCAATGCGTGGTGCGATTCTCCCTTGCGGCTGCGATCTCGAGTCTGTCGTTATGGGCCTGCGCACCTGCCAGCGTGGCCGAAGCCGAAGCTCGGCGTGACGTGGCCTGGCTCGATGCGAACGGCAGCCGCGGCGCCATCGAAGCGTTGGGCCGGATTGCCGACCACGAGCCCAAAGCCGCGGCAGCCGTGTCCCGGCGCATCGGCAACCAGGACGCGTATCACGCGGCGTGGCTTGCCCACACCCGGCGCGCACCCTGGGGCGATGCCATGTTGCGCGCGGCGCTCGCATCGCCGAGCGAGCTCCCCGCGGCCGTCGCGGAGCTGCCCTTCAAGGATCCACGCATCGAGGACTTCGCCTCCGACTTGCAGAAGGGCATTGCCGCCGCCGCGCCGGGTCCTGCTGCCGCCGCGGTGTCGGTTCTGGCCACCCTGGGTCCCAGCGCCGCGCCAGAGCTCGTCAAGTTGCTGAACGTAGAGAGCACCCGCCCTGCCACCTGCGCGGGTCTCGCCGCCGACAAGGTCTCGAGCGAATCGCGGCTGGCGCTGACCCTGGCAAATCCCGCCGCGCGCGTGGATGCCGCCTGCCGCCGAACCCTGTTCCAGCATGCCACGAGCGACGGCCGCGTGCTCTCGTGGTTGGCGCGCGAAGGCGAGCCGGACCTGCTCGTGGCGGCCTCGAACGCGCTGCCCTGCTTGCGCGTCTCCGAGCTGTGGGATCTCGCGCTCGCCTCGCCCCGTGCCACCTTCGTACCGCTCGAGCCAGCCCTCACCGTGGCCGCGGGTCGCTGCCCGCAGGCGCTCGACGTGGTACTTGCGCGCGTGGTGCCGAGCCAGAAAAACGCCCGGCTCAGTGTGCTGCGCGCGCTGGCCGCAGACGCCGCCCACACCGAGCGCATGGAGGCCACGTGCTACCAGCTGCCCCGCCTCGAGCACGGCCTCGCCGTCGAGCAAGAAGTGCGCGAGCTCGCCGAGCGTGTGCACGACCGCAACTGCGCGATGACGCCGCATCTCGACGCGCCGCCGCAGCGTTGAGCACTCGCGATGCTCCGTGGGCAGCGGCGCCGTTGCTCGTGCGCCGGGCGTCAGGGCGCTCCTACCACCGCGCGATACAGTGCGAGCGACTTGTGGTGCTCGACCAGTGTCTCGACCTCGCGAATCGCCGCGTCGTACGAAGCTTGCTCGCGAAGGTTCACCACCAGCATGGTGCTGTCGCCCATGTCGAAGCGTTGGCGCTCGGCCACCTCGAGGGTTCGCGCCAGCAGCAACTCTTGCCGCGCCAGCACCAGCCGCCTGGCCGCGGCGTCGCTCCCGGCGGCGGCGTCGCGAACCTCGTTCTGGATCTTGTCTTTGGCGTAGCGAAGCTGCAGGTCATACTGCATGAACATCGCTTCCGCGGTGCGCGCGCGACCGTCGGCTCTGCGATTGCGCAGCGGTATGTCGATCAAAAGGCCCGCCTCGAGCGTCGCCGGATCTTTCTCGGGATAGCCGTCGCCGAATTGCTTGGCGCCCGCCACCAGGACGTCGACCGTGGGGAGTTTGTCGTTCTGCGCGAGATCGCGCTCGATCTCGTACTGGCGCCGCTTGGCTTCGTAGAGACGCAGCTCGGGTCGCTGGCTGACTGCCCGCGCCACGTCGAGCTCGACGGTCCCGGCGGCCAGCGCGATCGGCTCCGGAAACTGGCGCGGCACGCGCTGCTCCGAGGGAATCACCGGGTTGCCCTTGTCGTCGCGCAGGTAGAGCGAGAGCGCGAGCCGGGTGCTGATCAGCGCACGCTCGGCACCCACGACCTGCTGTTCACGCTGCAGCATCGCGCGGGTGTTGTCGACTTGCTCGATAGCCGGTGCGTCGCCCGACGTGACCCGCACGCCGATGCCCGCGTTTCGCTCGACCGCCCGCTCGTACAGCGCGCGCGCGTTGAAAAGCTTGGCGCCGGCGGACACCCACTCCCAGTACTTGTCGGCGGCGTTTCGACGAAACTCGAGCCGGGCGGCTGCGAGATTCTGCGCCGCCGCGTCGATGCCGGCGTCGGTCTTCCACAGGCTCGCGCGCTCCTTGTCAATCGAGCTACCGCGGAGGATCGGTGCGGTGAAACCGACGCGGAGCTCGCCGCGATTGTTGGTGCGGTAGTTGTCGTAGTAGATCGGAAACTTGCCCTGGCCGATGCGGTAGCCACCGAACACCGACAGCCCGCGCCAGTAGAGCGGTTGCTCGACCACACTCTCGGCGGCGACGTATCGGTAGAAGCCAACTGGAAACGCAGACGCCTTGGTCTTCCAGCTCGGGTCGAACGCGCCGATGGCAGAGCGACGCTCGCCGCGTGCTGCCGCCAGCCCTTGCGCCTCGGCGAGAAGCAGCGGGTAGCGTGCGTCCACCGAAGCGATGACTTCATCGAGTCGTAGCTCGCTCGACGACTGCGGCGGTGCCTGCAGCACGACCACGGGGGCCTGCGTCGCGGCAACGGCCGGCGGAACGCCACCGCTTGGAGGGGCGGCTTGCGCCAGCGCGTGGCCGCTGCCGAGCAGAATGGCAAGAGCGAGTGAGACGCGCTTCATTTGGTGCCCTTGGTGGCAGGAGGGTTGTCGGCGACGGCCGGGGGAAAGCCGTTGATGAGTCGCCACAGCTCGAAGCCGAGGCGCACGCGACGCAGCAAGACCCAGCCATTGGTGCGGGTGCCCTGGCGCAGGTAGGTGCCGGTCGGCCACGGATCGTCGCCGTCGGGAATCACGACGATCCGGAACTTGCCCAAGCCGTTGTCTGCGGCGTCGACCCACGCGACACGCCCCCCGAACGTACCCACGGCGACGGACGGCCAGCCGGTGAACTGCACGGCTGGCCATCCCTCGAATTGCATGCGCACGTGCCGGCCCTCGGCGATCAGCGGCGCGTCGTTGCCGGCGACGAGGAGCTCGACGGCGCGGGCATCGGTGTCGGGTACGAAGGTGAGCAACGGCTCGCCAGCCTTGAGC
>JAYUXI010000281.1:0-4208 GCA_043753085.1 Myxococcales bacterium
ACGCGGGCTTTGGTTTTGGAAAAGCTCTGGCCGCCGAGCCGGTCCAGCTTCGGCGAGGCGTTTTCGCCGCCGGCGTACTTCTGGATCTGGTTGAGCCGATAGACCGGCAAATACAGCTTGTCGCTGCCGGCGTATTCCACGCCGAGCAGGTCCACGGCGATGCCGCCGATGATGCGCTGCACGAGGCCGACGTAGCGCCCGATGCCGTGATCCGAGTGCACCACGAAGTCGCCCACGTGCAGGGAGCGCATGTCCTCTACGAACGGTGACTTGGTATCGGCCGCACTCTTGCGCTTGGCCTTGTGCACGCGGCCGCCGAAGATCTCTTCCTCGGTGATGATGGCGAGCGCCTCGGCTGGAAGCACGAGTCCGCGCGACAGCGAGCCCACCGCGAGCTGCACCGCGCCCCGGGCGCCGGACTCGCCGGCCGTGGTGTTTACTCCACGGTGCGACAGAAGCGTTCGCAGGCGCTCGGCCTGCACCTCGGTGCGCGCCACCAGCACGCTGCGCAGGCCATGCTCGGCGTAGTGTGCGAGCCGGCGCAGCAGCGGCGCGAGCGGCGTGGTCTTGGCGCCGGACTCCTTGGTGCGCTTGGCGAGATCGGCGTGGTCGAGCGCGGCCAGATCCCAGGCGGGCGCGCGTTCAGGCCGGGTCGTCAGCTGGTCCAGACCGGCGCTTTCGCCCGTGAGCACGCTGCGAGCGAGCGCAAGCACCGCGCGGGACTCCAGCCGCGTAGCGAGCTCCGACTCGGATGTGTAGAATGCATCCAGCTCGTAGTGGGGGATTCGCGCCTTCTCCTGCACACCCGCCGCCGCGCGCTCGAACTCATCGCGGATGGCGCGCACCACGTCGGCGGGATCCTCGAGCACGAAGGTGAGCGGGCCACTTTGAGGCAGGTAGTCGAACAGCGTTTCGAGGCCTTCGTAATAGGCCGGCAGCCAGGCGTCCGCGCCGAAGAAGGTACGCGCCGACACGACGTCGTCGCGCAGCTTGTGGGCTTTTTGTGTGGCGTAGTCGAACGTGTCGAGCAGGGTATCGAGCGCGGTCTTTGCGTGGACTTGGGCGTCTGGGCCCAACCTTGCCTCGCGCGCAGGCGGGATGAGCACGGCAGGCATGCGCGCGTTCGGGCGCGTGGTCTGGTCTTGCGGATCGAAGCGCTCGATCTTGACCACCACATCGCCATACGACTCGATCCGCACGGGCTGTCCAGCGTCCACCGGCCAGACGTCGCAGAGCGCGCCGCGCACGGCGAAAGCGCCGGGGTCTTCGACCACGGGGACTCGTTGGTAGCCGGCCTCGACGAGGCCGCGCAGGAACGGCTCGCGGTCCAGCTCCTCTTCTTCACGCACCGCAAGCGTGGCGGCCCGCAGGGCGGCGCGCGGCACCAGCTTGCGGACCAGCGCGGCCGCATTGATCACGACGACACCAAGCTTGTCGTGTGCCAAGCGCGAGAGACCCGCCAGACGCGCCATCGAAGCACGTCGATCCGGATTCACGTCCGCATGCGGGATCGTGTCTGGGGCGAGCAGCAGCGTGCGGTGCGCGGCCGGCGCATAGAACGCGACCTCGTCGAGCAGGCGATAGGCTGCGTCCGTGTCGGCGCCGACCAGTACCACCGAACCATGCGCCGCCAGCTTCGAGGCAACGTAGCCCGCAGCCGACCCGGCCCCGCCTGCCACCAGCACGCGTTCGCCCCGCCCGGCACGCGCAACCAGCTCGGCCACGGTGGGCACCACCGCGCCCTCCGGCGGCAGCAGGCTCGGGAGCGGATCCAGGGTCGACCGCTCGGCCGGAGCGATGTCATTCGACTGCACGCGGTAGCTCTCCTTGAAGCTTGGTCAGCCTTCGGCGTCGGACATGGTGGGCGCAGAGCTGGGCGCCAATGCGGAGGGCGGCATGGTGTCGGCGAAGCGAACGCGCACGGTGACGATGCGGCGCTTGACCAGCGCGGTGACCTCTGCGACCACGCCGGGCGCGATCGAGATGGCGTCGCCGCGCCGAGGCAAGCGGCTGATCTTCTCGAGCAGGATCGAGCCGATGGTCTCGGCTGCGTCTTCTCCGCTGACGATCAAGCCGATCGGACGCAGTTCTTCCATGGTGGCGCGGGCATCCACGTCCCAGGTGTCCTTCAGGCCCACCACCGGGGTGACGCGGGCCGGCTCCTCGTCGAGCTCGTCGCGAATCTCGCCGACGATTTCTTCGAGCAGGTCTTCCATGGTGACGATGCCACTGGAGCCACCGTATTCGTCGACCACGACCGCGATCGGGGTCTGCGCCCGCTGCATGTCACGCAGCACGTCGAGCAGGCCCTGCGGCTCCGACACGAACAGCACCTGACGCGCCAGACGCTCGAGGCTCTTGCTCTTCACGGCCTCGGGGTTGGTAAAAAAGTCCTTGGCGTACAGATAGCCGCGCACCTGATCCAGGTTCTTGCCCTGGGTGAGAATGACGCGTGAGTACTGCACGTTTCTGAGCGACAGCGCCGCTTCGGCTCCCGACGTTTCGATGGGCATCGACGCCACGTCGACCCGGGGCACCATGGCGTGGCGTGCGGTGCGGTCGGCGAAGTGCAGCACGCGCTCGACCAGCTCGGCCTTGGCCTTGCCGTTGGGCGAACGCGCGGTGTTGGCGGCGAGAATGCCGACGATTTCCTCCTGCGACAGCGTGCCTTCCGACGCGGCGTCCGGCGACATGCCCATGCTGCGCAAGATCACCGCCGTGGCTTTCTCGAGCACGAACAGAAGTGGCATGAACGCGAGGTAGATGAACCGTAGCGGATACGCTGCGTTCAGCGCGGTGGACTCGCTCTTCTGGATGGCGATGAGCTTGGGCACCAGCTCGCCGAAGATTACGTGCCCCATCGTGAGGATGCAGAAGGCAATGACCACGGCTACGGTGACGACCGCGCCGGTAGGCTCGTGGCCGAGAGCCTTGGTAAACAGCTGCACGACCACGTGCTCGATGGCGGGCTCGCCGATCCAGCCGAGGCCGAGGCTGGCCAGGGTGATGCCGAGCTGCGTGACCGACAGGTACCGGTCCATGCGGCCTGCGATTTCCTGGGCCATCTTCGCGCGCTTGTCGCCACGCAACCCATGGTTGCCGAGCTTCGTCGCGTTGACCTTGACCAACGCAAACTCCGCAGCGACGAAAAAGCCGTTCATCAAAATGAACGCGCAGGCGAGCAGGATTCCCAACACCGAGTGGGTGGACCTAGCACGTTTCGTTTGGATGCATGCCTGCACCTCGACGGCACGAGACACTCCGGCCGAATTCCAACAAAAATCGCGCCCGAGCCGCCCGTCGAAACCACGTCGTGCCGGAACCCGGCCTCCAAGCGGCATGGTCCGTTGGCGCGGCGCGGACCGACGGGGGACCTGCGACGGCGCGAAACATTCTTGACGACTGAAGTGGTCGACGAGAGCTGCACGTCGCCGCTGCGGCGCCGCAGCCAAGCGCGCCGCCACGGACCAAGACGTCGGACATCCAGCGTTGCTGGCGCGAGGCAGGTAGCGTGCTAATTCGTAGTGCGTGGAAGCGATGCCCAGCGCTCGACGGAGTCCGACCCAAAGATGACCTCTCCCTATCGGAACGAGCGCGCGTCCTTGTTGCAGCAGCGCGTGGTCTTGCGCCAAGAGCTCCGGCACGTCGAGGCAAGGCTGCGTGCGTCCGCCGGTCCGCAGCGCCGCCGGTGGGCCGAGCGTGCAGTAGCCGCGCTGGCGGGTACGTGGCTGCTCGTGGCGCTGGGCAAGTACGTTTGCACCGGCTCGACATGTCCATTGGCGCCGGTCGACCCCGAGCCCAGGGTCCACGAGCCCGTTGCGTACGAGCCTATGGTGCGCGACTTCGAGGCGATCCGGAGCGAGCTGGAGTCCGAACGACAACGCGTGCGCGGCGCGGGCATGTCCCGACCCAAAGTCCCGAGGCCCAGCAAGGTCCCCGGCTGCTGCCCGCCCGGTGATCCACTCTGCAACTGAAGTCTGAGGACGCGTCGGCGGCCTGAGCCACTGTCGTGGGGTGCGTGTTGGTCGTTTCTTCTTTCGGCTTCCTCACCGGTCGGTCGTCGTCACCCGGTCATCGTCCGCCGCTTGCGGACCCGGCCTGTGGGCGATCGACGTGCGCAACAATTGGGGTGATGTAGTCGTCGTCGTGGGGGAGACGCAATTGTCGCTCAGCAACCGAGGCTGCTTCGGTGCGCCATGCCGTCCACG